>DASQWP010000071.1:0-9259 GCA_035640195.1 Gaiellaceae bacterium
GATCGAGAGCTGGCTCGCCGACCTGCGGGCGCGCGGGCAGGCGCCGAGCTCCGTCGCCCGCCGCGCTGCGGCCGCCCGCTCCTTCTACCGCCACCTCGTCGCGCTCGGCCTCCGTGCCGACAACCCGGCCGCGGACGTCGACCTGCCCCGGCGCCGCGAGCGCCTTCCTCGGACGCTCTCGCTCTCCGAGGTCGACCGCCTGATCGAGGCGGCCAACGGCGTCACGCCGCGCGCGCTCCGCGACCGCGCGCTCGTCGAGCTCCTCTACGGCGCCGGGCTGCGTGTCTCCGAGGCGGTCGGGCTCGAGCGGGGCGGCGTCGACCTCGAGAGCCGGCTCGTTCGCTGCGTCGGCAAGGGCGACAAGGAACGAGCCGTCCCTCTGGGGACACAGGCCGCGGAGGCCCTCCGCCGCTATCTCGCCCGCGGCCGCCCCCACCTCGACCGCCGTCACCGGCCGGAACTCTTCCTGAACGCCCAGGGCGGCCCGCTCACGCGCGCGGGAGCGTTCTTCGTCCTCCGCCGCCTCGCCGCCAAGGCCGGGCTCGACCCCACGCGGATCCACCCCCACCTGCTCCGGCATTCCTTCGCCACCCATCTGCTCGAGGGCGGCGCCGACCTGCGCAGCGTCCAGGAGATGCTCGGGCACGCCGATCTGGGCACGACCGAGCTCTACACGCATGTTTCAGACCGGCGCAGGCGTGACACGTACTTTGCAGCGCACCCACATGCGCGCCGTCGACGTTAAGGGGACAGTGGAAACCTTGGACCCGCAGATCCTGAGCCTCGTCGCGGTCGTCAGCGGCCTCGGCGGCGCGATGATCTGGCTGGCGGCGCGGCTGAACATGCTCGAGCAGCGGCAGGAAGGCCGCTGCCCCGCCTGCGGAATCATCCGGCGCCGCGGCACCTGCAGCTGCTCTCGCTAGCGGGCCGTCGCCTTTCGCTTCAGCGCGCGGTGCACGGCGGCCGCCGTCGCGCGCAGGTTCCCCTCCTCCGCCTCCTCGGCGAGATGGCCGAGCAGCGTGAGAGTGTCGGCCTGGGAGGAGCCGTTCTTGAGCGAGAGCACGGCGAGCCGGCGTACGGCGGCGTTCGGGTCGTCGTTGGCGAGCGTATGGAGAAGCCCGCGCATCGAGTTGACCAGGCCTGGATGGGCGCGCGAGAGCAGCTCGAGCGAGAGGAGCGCCGAGCCGCGCGCGGCGGGGCTCGTGTCGTCGAGCCCGCGGCGGAGGAGCTCCGTCTTCTGGTTGAAGCGCAGCTGGCCGATCGCGCGGTACGCGAGCGCGCGCTCGCGGTGGTCCGTGCTGCGGGCCGCAGCCTCCAGGTCGTCGTCGATCGAGCGCCGTAGGTCTGCGAGCGCGGTCTCGTCCTCGAGCTCCGCGGCGCGCGCGACCGCGTCCGCGAGCGTCACCCGACCGATGCGGCCGAGCGGGCAGGCGGGCCGACGTAGCTCGCAGAGGGGCGAATGAGGCGTCCGGTGCGCTTCTGCTCGAGGATGTGCGCCGACCAGCCGGCCACCCGGGCGCAGGCGAAGAGCGCCGGGTAGAGATCCGGCGGGATCTCGGCGATGTCGAGCACGACCGCCGACCAGAACTCGACGTTCGTGGCGAGCACCCGGTCCGGCTTGCGTCGCCGGAGTTCTTCGAGCGCCGCGCGCTCGAGCTCCTCGGCGACCTCGAACCGGGGCGACTCGAGCTCGTTCGCCGTCCGGCGAAGGAGCCTGGCGCGCGGATCCTCGGCGCGGTAGACGCGATGGCCGAAGCCCATGAGACGCTTGCCGCTGTCGAGGATCCCGCGGACGTAGGTCTCCATGTCCTCGGCGCCGGCCGCCTCGTCCAGCATCCGCAGGACGCGCGTCGGGGCGCCCCCGTGCAACGGCCCCGAGAGCGCGCCGACCGCCGAGGACATGGCCGCCGCACAGTCCGCTCCCGTCGAGGCGACGATGCGGGCGGTGAAGGTGGAGGCATTGAGGCCGTGCTCGGCCGCCGAGACCCAGTAGGCGTCGATCGCGCGGACGTGCTTCTCCTCGCACTCTCCGCGCCAGCGCAGGAGGAACTGCTCCGCCGCCGTCTCTCCTTCGCCGACGACGCCGGCCGACACGGCCTCCCGCTCGGGGCCGCGGGCCGACTGGGCGACGATCGAGATCATCACGGCCGAGAGGCGAGCGAGGTCGTCCCGAGCCTGCGCGTCGTCGATGTCGATCAGCTGGCCGAGATCCCACTCGGCGGAGAGGTTCGCGGTCGCCGCCTGGAGGTCGGCGGGAGCGTCGCCGGTCAGGAGGCTCGGCCGATAGTCCTCCGCGTCGGGCATCCCCGGCTCGAACGAGTCGTCCACGAGGAGGCCCCAGACGTGCTCGTACGGCTTGACGCCGACGAGCTCCTCGATGTCGATACCGCGGTACCGGAGCGCGCTTCCTTCCTTGTCCGGCTCCGCAATCTCTGTCTCGAAGGCGACGACTCCCTCGAGGCCTGGCTTGAGCTCGCTCACGCCATGCACGGTACAGAACGGCCGTGGCCCGCGGTGCCGCATAGAATCGGGTCCCGGCCATGGGACACCGAGTCACCTTCATCCCCGGCGACGGGACGGGGCCGGAGATCGCCGAAGCGACGCGCCGCGTCCTCGAGGCGACAGGCGTCGACTTCGACTGGGACGTGCAGCAGGCGGGGGCAGACGTCATGGACGCCTACGGCGGCAACCCGCTCCCCGACCACGTGCTCGACTCGATCAAGACGAACCGGGTCGCGATCAAGGGCCCGATCACGACACCGGTCGGGACGGGCTTCCGCTCCGTCAACGTGGCCCTGCGGAAGACGCTAGACCTCTACGGGCAGGTGCGTCCGTGCAAGAGCTACCGCGGCGTGCGCTCGCGCTACGAAGACGTCGACCTGATCGTCGTCCGCGAGAACACCGAGGACCTCTACGCGGGCATCGAGTTCGAGGAAGGCAGCACCGAGGCGGTCGAGCTCGTCGGCTGGCTCGAGCAGCACGGGCGCGCGACCCTCCGCCCGGACGCGGGTCTCAGCCTGAAGCCGATCTCGAAGACGGGCACGCGCCGCATCGTCGAGTTCGCGTTCGACTACGCCCGCCGGAACGGCCGCCGCAAGGTGACCGCCGTCCACAAGGCGAACATCATGAAGTTCACCGACGGGCTCTTCCTGCGCGTCGCCCGCGAGGTGGCCGAGGAGAACGACGACGTCGAGTTCGAGGACCGCATCGTGGACAACCTCTCGATGCAGCTCGTGCAGCGGCCCGAGGAGTACGACGTGCTCGTCTGCCCGAACCTCTACGGCGACATCATCTCCGACCTCTGCGCCGGCCTGATCGGGGGCCTCGGGCTCGCGCCGGGCGGGAACTTCGGCACCCGGGCGGCCGTCTTCGAGCCGACGCACGGCTCCGCGCCGAAGTACACGGGCCAGAATCGCGTGAACCCGATGGCGATGATGCTCTCCGGGGTCATGATGCTCCGCCACCTGGAGGAGCAGGAGGCGGCCGAGCGACTGGAGGGGGCGATCGCGGCCGTCATCGAGGAGGGCAGGCACGTCACCTACGACATGAAGCCGAGCCGCGACGATCCGAGCGCAGTGGGGACGAGCGAGGTCGCGGACGCGATCGTCAACCGGATGGGAGTGCGAGTTTGAGACGCAAAGTGACAGTGGTGGGCGCTGGCAACGTGGGAGCGACCGCCGCGCAGGAGATCGCCCGGCGCGACTACGCCCGGGTGGTCTTGGTGGACATCAAGGAGGGCCTACCGCAGGGGAAGGCGCTCGACCTGAACCAGGCGGCCCCCGTGCTGGGATACGAGCCGGCCATCACGGGCACGAACGGCTACGAGGAGACGGAGGGGTCGGAGGTCGTCGTCGTCACCGCCGGCGTGCCCCGCACGGGCGACATGAGCCGGGACGACCTCGTGACGACGAACGAGGGGATCGTCGGCTCGGTCACGCGCGAGGCGGTCGAGCGCTCTCCGGATGCGATCTTGATCGTCGTCTCCAACCCTCTCGACGCCATGTGCCACGTGGCCAAGGACGTCTCGGGCTGGCCGCGCGAGCGCGTCTTCGGCATGGCGGGGATCCTCGACAGCGCGCGCTTCAGCGCCTTCATCGCCTGGGAGACCGGCGCCTCCGCAAAGGACGTCACCGCCACGGTGCTCGGCGGCCACGGCGACCAGATGGTGCCGGTGGTCTCCGCGACGACGGTCGGCGGCGTCCCGCTGCGCAGCCTCGTCTCCGACGAGCGCATCGAGGCGATGGTGGAACGGACACGGAAGGGCGGCGGCGAGATCGTCAAGCACCTCGGCACCTCGGCGTGGTACGCGCCCGGCGCCGCCGTCGCACAGATGGTCGACGCCGTCATGCTCGACCAGAAGCGCGTGCTGCCCTGCACCGCCCACCTCCAGGGCGAGTACGGGATCGAGGACCTCTACATGGGCGTCCCCGTCAAGCTCGGAGCAGATGGGATCGAGGAGATCGTCGAGCTCGACCTCGGCCCCGAGGAGCGCGCGGCCCTCGAGGACTCGGCCGAGGCCGTGCGCGAGGTCGTCGGCGTCCTCAGCGGAGCCTAGAGAGGCGCCAAGTCCCCCTCGGCCCGGGACCCCGGGGCTACGATCGACGGCAGTGCTGCGCCGTCCGCTCTTCTCACTCGGGGCCCTGCTCGCCCTGGCGGTCGTGGCCGCGGGCGTTCTCTGGCTCGTCCCGTCGGACCACTACATCGTCCTTCCGGACCGCGCTCGCCTGGTCGACCCGCTGGTCAGCGTTCCCGGCGAGGGTGAGGAGCAGGAGTCGACGGGCATCTACATGGTGGACGTGCGCGTCGGGCGGGCGAACCTCTTCGAGCGCCTCTTTCCGGGCGTCTACGAGGGGGCGGAGCTCGTGCCGGAGAGCGTCCTCAACCCCGTGGGCGTCAGCGACCGCCAGCGGAGGACGAGCAGCCTCAATCAGATGTCCCGCTCCCAGCAGATCGCCATCACGGTCGCGCTCCGCGAGCTCGGCCGGCAGGTGTCCGTCGAGCCGGCGGGCGCCGAGGTCGTGCTCGTGACGCCGGGCTCGCCCGCCGACGAGGAGCTGCAGGTCGGCGACGTGGTCGTCGAGGCGCGCGGGGAGCCCGTAGCGACGACGATCGACCTTCGGCAGGCCATGCGGCCCGTCCGCCCCGGGTCGCGGGTCGAGCTGACGGTCAGTCGGGACGAGGAGGAGGTCGAGCTGACCGTCGGCACCCAGGCATCCCAGCAAGGCCCTCGCCGCGCCGTCATGGGGGTTCAGGTGCGGGACGCGCAGGAATTCGACTTCCCGCTCGACGTCGAGATCGACGCCGGCTCGGTCGGCGGCCCCTCGGCCGGCCTCGCCTTTGCCCTCGAGATCGTGGACGAGCTCGGCTCCGACCTCGAGAACGGCCGCCGCGTCGTCGCCACCGGTGAGATCACGCTGGACGGCGACGTGCTCGCCGTCGGAGGCGTCCGGCAGAAGACGATCGGGGCCCGGGAGGCGGGCGCCAGCGTGTTCCTCGTGCCGGACGCCAATGCCGCGGAAGCAAGGGAGCAAGCGGGCGACCTGGAGATCGTGCCGGTCTCGGACTTCGACGAGGCGTTGGCTACTTTGACAACAGAATAGTTGTCTAGCCTGGAAACGGGCTGACGAACCTTGCGGAAATTGCATGTTTTTTGTGGGGGCAACGCTTCACTACCGGGACGCTCCGCCCTAGGATGGTGGCGCCCGGAACATGTCGAAGCGGCGCGAAATCACCTGCAACGAGTGCTATTTTCGCCAGGCTGGACTCTGCGCCCTCGAGGACGGGCCCTGCCCCACCTTCCGCCCTGCGAAGGCGGCGCGTCTTGAGCCTCCGCGCCAGCCGAAGCTGATCCCGCGCCCGGTGGGCGCCCACGCCGCCGCCTGACGGCAGTCAGGCCGGAAAGCCGGGAGCGTCGCGGATCGGGTCGAGGTCGGCGTCGCTCTTCGCCCACTCGGACACGCTCGGCTGGAGCTCGGCGGCGCGCCTGAGGTGCTCGAGCGCGGCCTCGTGCTCGCCCGCCAGCGCCTCGATGCAGGCGGTGTTGTAGAGGACGTTCGTGTTGTCGGGGTGCTCGGCGAGCCGGCCGCGCATGATCTCGAGGGCTCGGTCGTACTCCTTCCGCTGGTAGAACGGAAAGGCCTCGAGCCAGACCTCCCAGGGCGAAGGCTCGAACGCCTGACCCGGAACACCCCCTGCGACCAGCACGGTCGTCCCGCCCTCCTCGGCGAATGCTTCCCGCCGCACTGCCGGGTCGCGCACGAAGACGAACGTCCCCGCGGGTGCGTCCTGCTCCTCGCCGTCGAGGACGAATCTGGCCCGGCCGCTGAGGACGACGTAGAGCTCCTCGTGGCGACCCGCCCCCGCTCCGAGCTCGTCGTGCTCCTCGATGACGCGACCGCCCGCCTCCACCCCGCTGTAGGCGTTGACGCCGAAGGCGCTGATCCCGAAGCGGGTCCGGACCGGATGTGTGACGAACTCACCCTCGAGCCGGTCGAGCTCCTCGAGCCGGGCGACCTCGAAGGGCTTCTTCACGCGGCGACGGCCGTCGCCTCGCGGACGAGCCGCCCGAGCCGGGCGACGCCCTCGTCGATCTCCTCCGCGGTCGCGTACGAGAAGGCGAGCCGGACCGATTCCTCGCCCCCGCCCGTGAAATAGAAGTCGGAGCCCTTGACGAAGGCGATCTCGGCCTCGGCGGCCTGCGCCTGGAGCTCGTCGCCGCGGACGCCGCCGGGGAGGTCGACCCAGAGGAAGTAGCCCCCGTCCGGCTCGTTCCAGGTGGTGCCCTCCGGCATCTCGCGCTCGAGCGCGGCGAGCATCGAGTCGCGCCGGATCCGCAGACCTGCGCGGATGTCCTCCACGTTGGGGTCGAAGCGGCCACGGCGCAGGAACTCATAGAGCGTCGCCTGCACGAAGATGGAGGGCGAGACGTAGTTCTCGAGGATGAAGCCCTCGATCGAGGCCACGAGCTCATCGGGGAGGATCACGTAGCCGACGCGGATCCCGGGGGCGACCGTCTTGGAGAAGGAGGAGAGGAAGAGGGCGCCTTCGCCGCCGGCCAGCTCGAAGACCCGGGGGAGTGGCTCGCCCGCGAAGCGGAGGAGCCCGTAGGGATCGTCCTCGAGCACGATCGCTCCCGCGTCGCGCGCGAGTTCGAGCAGGCGCTCGCGGCTCGAACGGGAGAGGGTCCGCCCGCTCGGGTTTTGGAAGGTCGGGATCGTGTAGACGAGGGAGGGGCGGCTCCCGCCCGCGAGCGCGCGCTCGAGCGCCTCGACGTCGAGGCCTTCGTCGCAGAGCGGGATGTCCTCCACGTCGGCTCCGATGCGTCGGAGGATGGAGAGCGAGCGGTCGTAGCAGGGGGCCTCCACGTAGAAGCGCACGTCTTTCCCGGCGAAGTGGCGCGCGACGAAGTTGAAGGCCTGGAGCGAGCCGTTCGTGACGATCACGCGCGCTGCGTCGACGCGGTGGCGCTCCGCGATCCACTCGCGCAGCGGGCCGTAGCCGCCCGGCTGGCCGTAGTTGAGCGCAGTCGCGCCGTCGCGCGCGAGCGCCTCGCGCGCGCACTCGCCGAACTCTTCGATGGGGAGCAGGTCGGGCCCGGGGAACCCACGAGCGAAGGAGATGAGAGCCATTCGGCGAGTCTACTCAGCGCGGAGGCCGGACAGTCCGGCCGAGGGCGTCCTGCGCCGCGCCGCTTACGAGGCCGGAGCGCCCGCGGCTTCGGCGGCCAGGCGCGCCACCTCGGTCGGGTTCGTCCCCACGCGGATACCGTGGGACTCGAGGGCCTGCTTCTTGGCGCGCGCGGTGCCGGCGCTGCCCGAGATGATGGCGCCCGCGTGGCCCATCGTCTTGCCGGGCGGAGCGGTGAACCCGGCGATGTAGGCGACGACGGGGGTCGTCATCTCGGCCTCGATGAACTCGGCCGCCTTCTCTTCCTCGGCGCCGCCGATCTCGCCGACCATGACGACGAGCTCCGTCTCCCCGTCCGCTTCGAAGCGGGCAAGGACGTCCACGAACGACGACCCCACCACGGGGTCCCCCCCGATTCCGACGATAGTCGATTGACCGATACCGAGTTGCGACAGCTCGTGCCCGATCTGGTACGTGAGCGTGCCGGATCTGGACACGAGCCCGACGGGGCCCTCGCGGAAGATCTCGGCCGGGATGATCCCGACGTTGGCCTTCCCCGGCGAGAGAACCCCTGGGCAGTTGGGGCCGACGAGCGTGACGCCGCGCGGGTGGACGTAGTTGTAGACCTTCAGCATGTCGTGCGCCGGGATCCCCTCGGTGATGCAGATGACCGTCCCGATGCCGGCGTCGACGGCTTCGTAGATCGCGTCGGCGGCGAAGCGCGCCGGCACGAAGACCATAGCCGTGTTCGGGCTCGTCTCCGCCATCGCCTCCCGCACGGAGTCGAAGACGGGAATTCCCTCCACGTCGCCGCCGCCCTTCCCGGGCGTCACGCCGGCGACGACGTTCGTGCCGTAGTCGAGGTTGCGGGTCGCGTGGAAGGAGCCTTCCCGGCCCGTGATCCCCTGCCCGACCACGCGCGTCGAGGAGTCGACGATGATCCCTACTAGCGCTTTCGTCCTTTGATCGCGATACCGGGCATGCGCACCAGGTCCCCGTCGATCCGGTCGCCGAGGAGCTTGCGGACACGCTCGGCCTCCTCCCCATCGCACCCGACCCGCTCCAGCCACGGCTCGTACGGAATGCCCCGGCCCGGAAAGAGCTCGAGCGCCTCGATCTCGAGCCCAGCCGCCTCGAAGAGATCTCGCCACTCCGCCTCGCTGTAGGAACGCACATGGCTGGGATCACGAATCCGGTGGGCGTCCTCGGCCTCCTCGCCGTCGTGAAGGAGGTCTTCGACGAGGACGAGCCGGCCAGCGACGCGCGCCATCTCCGCCACGGCGGCCTGCACGTCCGCGAAGTGGTGCGCCGCACGGCGGCAGGCGACGACATCGAAGCTCCCGTCCGCGAAAGGGAGGTCCTCGGCAGAACAGATGACGTCGGGCTCCATGCCGGGCGCGGGGTCGCAGCTCACGACGTCGAGACCGGCCCCACGGAGCCGCCGCGCGACGTGCCCGCCGCCGGTGGCGACGTCGAGCGCGGTCTCAGCGCCCGCGGCCCACTCGACCAGGAGGTCGAGGTCGGCACCGGTCCGGTGAACATCGCTCTCACGGAAAGCGTGCGCCCGCGCGCTCCAAAGATCGCTCATCGCGCTCCCGCCAGCTCGACCACACGCTCCGCCGCCGAGAGCATG
>DASQWP010000072.1:0-26141 GCA_035640195.1 Gaiellaceae bacterium
TGGCCTCGGAGAGGACGTCCTCGCCCTCGTCGCGAGCCCAGACGAGCGCCTTTCCGTAGCTGAGCAGGAGCGCGCCCAGGTCGGCGTCGTCCTCCCGCCAGAGCTCGCGCGCCTGCTCGAAGAAGCGGATCGCCGTCTCCAGCGCGCTGAGAGCGAGCGCGCGCTCGCCCGCCTCCCAGAAGACCACGCGAGCACGCTCGGCCAGGTCCGTCACCGGCTGGCCCGCGGCGCGCGCGTAGTCGAGCGCCGCGAGATAGTGGGCCGCGAGCATCTCGGCCTTCTCCTCCGCACGCTCGGTCGAGAGCGACTCGAGCCACGAGGCTGCGCTCTCGTGCTTCGTCGCTCGCACGGCGCGGGGAATCTGACCGTAGGCCACGTCCCGGACCAGGATGTGGCGGAACGCATACTCGGTCTCGTGGGCGACGGACGAGCGCCGCTCGCGGCGGACGAACTCCCGGCGCTCGAGACCGTGTAGGAGCTGTTCGGCGCGCTCGCGCTCCCGGCCTGAGATCCCGGCGACCGCTCCCAGCCAGAAGACCTTGCCGAGGACCGCCGCGTCCTGGAGCAGCTCCTTCTCCTCCGGCGTGAGCCCGTCGAGCCGGGCGGCGATGATTCCCTGGACGGTCTCGGGAAGCTCGAGATCGGCATCCGCGCCGCGCTCGGCGAGCATGCGCGAGTACTCCTCGGCGTAAAGGGGGTTTCCGCCGGCACGCGCGAGCACGGCGCCCTGCGTCTCCGCCGGGAGCACCGACCTCTCCAGCAGGGCGCCGACGAGCCGCGCCGTGTCTTCGTCGGAGAGTGGACTGAGCGAGAGAGCGATCGCGTTGGTCTTGCCGCCGCCCCAGTCCGGGCGCCGGGTGACGAGCTCGGGCCGGGCCGTGCAGACGACGAGGACGGGCACGCCGCTGGCCCAGTCGACGAGGTGGTCGACGAAATCCAGCAGACTGTCGTCCGCCCAGTGCAGATCCTCGAAGACCAGCACCAGCGGGCTCTGCTCGGCGAGACCCTCGAAGAACCGCCGCCAGGCGGCGAAGCTCTCGCTCAGCGTCTCACCGCGGCCGTCCTGCGTCTGGAGACCGACCAGCGGGCGCAGATGCCCTTCGACCCAGCGGGCCGCGTCGCCCTCGGGGACGGCCGCCCGCACGGCGCGGTGCAGCTTCTCCGCGGCGACGTCCGCCTCGTCAGTCTCGAGCACGCCGGCATGGGCCTTGACCATCTCGCCCAGCGCCCAGAAGGTGATCCCGTCGCCATACGGGAGGGAGCGCCCCTGCCGCCAGAAGATCAGCTCCGGGTCCTTCTCGACCGCTTGCGAGAGCTCCCAGACGAGGCGGCTCTTGCCGATTCCGGGCACGCCCACCAGCGTCACCAGCTGCACCGAAGGCTCCGAGCGCGCGCGGGCGAGCGTGCTCAGGAGGACGTCGAGCTCCCTCTCGCGGCCGACGAGCGGCGCACGCCCACCCTGCGCCCAGTCCACGCCGAAGCGAGCTCGCGGCTCCACCGCCTCCCAGACGGGCACGGGCGCCTCCTTGCCCTTGGCGACGATCGCCTCCGCCTCGCGGTAGGCGATCGCGCGCTCGGTGGCCCGGTAGGTCGTCTCGTCCACGAGGATCCCGTCCACGGGAGCAGCGGCCTGGAGCCTGGCCGCCGTGTTGACGACGTCGCCCGCCGCCATCCCCTCTCCCTCGCCGGGACGCGCGCCCAGGGAGACGAGCGCCTCCCCGGTCGTGATCCCGATACGGACCTGGAGCTCACCCTCCTCCTCGAGGGCCTCCCGGATCGCGAGCCCCGCCCGGACGGCCCGCTCCGGGTCGTCCTCGTGGGCCATGGGCGCCCCGAACACGGCCATGACCGCATCGCCGATGAACTTCTCCACTGTTCCGCCGAAGCGCTCCAGCTCGACACGCAGACGGGCGTGGTAGGGCTGCAACACCGCCCGCACTTCCTCCGGGTCGAGCCGCTCCGCCCGTCCCGTGAAGCCGACCAGGTCGGCGAACAGCACCGTCACGACCTTCCGCTCCTCACGCGCGGCCGCCGCAGGCCCGAGCTCGGCGCCGCATGCGAGGCAGAAACGGGCTCGCTCGGGGTTTTCCTCCCCGCAGTCGCCGCAGGTCTTCATGGGCTGATTCTAGGACGGCCTCCGCGCCGCTCCGGCGAGGACTACTCGATCCGCGGCTCGCGGCTTCGGCCAGGAGACCCCAGGCGGAGACGAGCGTCCAAGCCCCCTCCAGCAGGAGGAAGCCCCATTGCCGCTCGACGTAGGCGAGCACCGTGAGGACGGCGGCGCCCACGAGATTGAGCCACAGGTAGGCCTACGAGCGCTGGTCGAGCGCCCCGAACTGGGCGGCCGCGGACGCCGCCAGGATCAGGATTGCCCCGGCGGACGAGCCGTTCCACGGCGGAGGAGCGGCGCTACGGAGCGAGCTCGTACGGATAGTCCGTGAGCACCTCGCAGCCGTCCTCGGTGACGAGGACGAGGTCCTCGAGACGGCAGCCGCCGAAGCCCGAGCGATAGAGGCCCGGCTCGACGGCGAGGACATCGCCGGCGACGAGCTCGACGCCGTTTCGCCCGAGGCCGGGCGCCTCGTGCACCTCGAGTCCCACGCCGTGGCCGAGCCCGTGGAAAAACCCGTCCTCGAGCACCTGCCCGGGGGTCTTGGAGAGCTGGGTGGGAAACCCGTGCCCCTGGAAGAACTCGCAGACGAGGCGATGAAGCTCGGCGCCCTTGACTCCTGGACGAACCGCGCCGAGGGCAAGGTCTAAGGCCTCGCGAACGAGGCCGTGGTAGCGGACGAGCTCCTCCGGCGGCTCGCCGAAGCAGAACGTCCGCGTCATGTCTGCGTAGCAACCCGACTCGGGATCGCGCGGGTAGAGGTCGGCGACGATCGGTTCTCCTTCGGCGATCGTGCCGTGGCCGGGCTCGTGCCCGACGGCCGTCTGGGCGCCGTGCGAGACGATGATGATGTCGGGAGTCGTCATGCCCGTCTCGCTGAAGACACGATTCGCCTCGGCGCGAAGATCCTCGGACGCGACGTCGCCGCCGGCGCGCAAGCGCGCGCGGATCGCGTCCATCGCCTGCTCGGAGGCGCGTTGGGCGCGACGGATGCCCTCGAGCTCCGCCTTCGTCTTCACCCGTCTGCGAAGGTCGAAGAGCTCGCCCTGCGGCTCGACGACGACGTCGTTCGCGCGCAGGTGGTCGGCGATCTCGAGCGGGAAGCCCCGAGGCGCGACGGCGCGCTCGACGCCCACACGGCGGCAGGCGGCCAGGACGAGGTCGCGGACGGCCTCGTTGACCCTCTTGCCCTGCGCGATCAGGTCGTCGAGGCCGAGCTCTTCGAGAGAAACCGACTCGAGCCCGGCGACCTCACGCATGCGCGGGATCTCCAGCGAGCCGACGAAGGCCCAGCGAGCGCCGTTTCGCTCCACGTAGAGAAACGGATCAGGGACCGGCACCGGCACCTCGTGCCGGAGCTCCGGAGAGCGGACCGTGTCGCCGAAGATGAGAACGTCCGGCATCCGCGGGCATGCTACCCACCTAGGGTAGATTCAGTCCCGTGGACGACGCCCTCGAACGCGCGCGCGGGCTCGTCGCGCTCTACGACGAGGAGCTCGCGCGCCTCATCCCGGCCGGCGCCGAGCTCTTCGACGCCCACGTGCACGTGGGTCGGGACATCGACGGCTTCACTGCGCCCTACGAGGCGCTGGTCGCCTTCCTCGGCCGCTACGGGGTTCGTCGCGCGTTCGCCTTCTGCATGGACGAGCCCGACCGCGAGCCAGCCTTCCGGGCGCCGAACGACCGCACGCTCGAGGCCGCGGAGCGCTCCGACGGGCTCCTCGTCCCCTTCGTGCGCCTCGATCTCGGCGAGGAGCCCATCGAGGAGGCGCGCCGGTGCCTCGACCGGGGCGCGCGCGGGATCAAGCTGCACCCGCGCGCCCAGCGCTTCCTCCTGAACGACGAGCGGCTCGCGCCCGTCTTCGAGCTCGCCGCCGAGCGGCGCGTGCCCATACTCATCCACGGCGGGCGCGGCCTGCCGCCGATCGCCGACCACCTGAGACGGCTCGTCGAGGCCTATCCCGAGGCGCAGCTCATCATCGCGCACGCCGGGATCGCCGATCTCGCCGCGCTCTCCGAGTGCTTCGCCGGACGGGCAGGCGTCTTCTTCGACACGTCCGTCTGGAGCCCCATCGACCTGCTGGACATGTTCGCGCGCGTCTCGCCCGAGCAGGTGCTCTACGCGTCCGACTTCCCCTACGGGCAGCAGCCGGGCTCGTTGCTCCTCTCGCTGCGCACGGCACGGCTGGCTGGCTTGGACGACGAGGAGATCCGGAACCTACTCGCGCGGTCGGCCGCGCGGATCGCAGACGGCCAGCCGCCGCTCGAGCCGACCGCGCCCAAGGGCCGCCGGACGCTCGAGCAGACGCTCACCTTCGCCCGCATCCATCACTACCTGGCGATGGCGACGCCGCTTCTCTGGACACGTCAGGCCGACACGATCGGCGTCCTCGGGCTCGCGCTGAACGCGTGCGCCGAGCGCGACGGGGAGGTGGAGCAGCGCGAGCGGATCGCCGAGCTCGTCGCGACCGCCCGCGAGCTGTGGCGCACGGTGCCGGAGGCCGAGGACGACACGGACCGGGTCGAGCTCAGCCGCTACACGTTTCGCCTCATCCACCTCGCGGACATCCTCACCATGACCGCCGATGCCCCTTGAGCTGACAGTCAACGGCGACCGCTACGACCTCGACGCGCCAGCCCTGCGGACGCTCGCCGAGGCCCTGCGCGAGGACCTCGGCCTCACCGGCACGAAGGTCGCCTGCGGCGAGGGCCACTGCGGTGCGTGCACGGTCATGCTCGACAGCATTCCCACGCTGTCCTGCATCACGCTCGCCCAGACGGTCGGCGGGAGGAAGGTGACGACGATCGAGGGCCTGCGCGACCATCCGCTCGTCGATGCCTTCGTGCGCGCGGACGCGCTCCAGTGCGGCTTCTGCACGCCGGGGCAGATCGTCTCCGCCGCGGCCCTGGTGGAGGACGACCCGGAGCCGGACGCGGAGGTGATCCGCCACCGCATGGCGGGAAACCTCTGCCGCTGCGGCGCCTATCCGAGGATCGAGGAGGCGATCCGAACCTGGCGAGGCTGATCCGCACCGAGAAGGAAGTCGAGGGCCAGTTCACCGAGCAGTGGATCGTGGTCGAGGAGGACGCCCTCGACCCGTGGCCCGCCGGGCCGCTCGCGACGGTCGGACGCCCGGCCCCACGCGTGGACGGGCTTGCGAGAGCCCGCGGCGAGGTCACGTACACCGCCGACGTCCGGCTCCCGGGAATGCTGCACGCGGCCGTTCTTCGCAGCCCGCACGCGCGGGCGCGCCTCGTGCGGATCGACCTGGATTCGGCCGCGAAGGCGCGTGGCGTACGGGCCGTCCTCGGGCCGGACGACCTCGACGTTCTCACGCGCGAGCCCGGCTACCACGGCCAGCCGGTGGCCGCCGTCGCGGCCGAGACCTTCGGGCGCGCCCGCGCCGCGCTCGCCGCGCTCGCGCCCGAGTGGGAGGAGCTCGAGCCTCTCCTCGACCCTGATGAGGCAGTGCGCCGCGGCTCGCTGGTCGTCGAGCCGAAGCGCTACCTTCGCGGAGACGTCGACCGCGGGCTCGCCGAGGCGGAGGTCGTCGTCGAGGCCGAGTACCGCACGCAGAGCCTCCTGCACAACGCGCTCGAGACCCACGGGTCGGTGTGCGTCTGGGAAGGCTCTCAGCTGACCGTCTACACCGGCACTCAGTTCGTCTGGGGCGTCCGCGACGAAGTGGCGGAGGCGCTCGGGCTCGCGCCGGACGACGTCCGCGTCGTCTGCCGCTACGTGGGCGGGGGCTTCGGCGCCAAGAACGAGGCGGGGAGCTTCACGCTCGTGGCGGCCGAGCTGGCCCGGCGGACCGGCCGGCCGGTCCGCTGCGCCCTCACGCGTCGCGAGGAGAACCTCGACAGCGGCAACCGCAACGCGACGATCCAGCGGCTCGCGGTCGGGGCGCGCGCCGACGGGACCTTGACCGGCCTCCGAGGCGAGTACGTCTGCTCGCTCGGCTGGGACGGCTGGCTGCCCTCCACTGCGGGCCCGATGCAGATGCTCTACGCCTGCGAGAACGTCGAGACCGTCGAGTACGGCGTGAAAATCAACACGCCGCCGATGAAGGCTTTCCGCGCGCCCGGCTTCGTCGAGGGCACGTTCGGGCTCGAATGCCTCCTGGACGAGCTGGCGGCGCGTCTCGAGCTCGACCCGCTGGAGCTCCGCCGGCGCAACTACTCCCATTCGGACCCCCTCGACGGGCGGCCCTTCTCCGGCAAGAACCTCGCCGAGTGCTACCGGCGCGCGCAACCGCACTGGGAGCGACGCGAGGAGGTGCGGTCGCGCTCGGAGGGCGCCTGGCAGCGAGGTGTGGGGCTGGCCAGCCAGATCTGGTTCGGCGGCGGCGGGCCGCCCTCCTACGCGTGGGTTCGCGTCGGCTCCGACGGCAACGCCGTCGTCGTCACGGCGATGCAGGACATCGGGACGGGCACTCGGACCGCGATGGCGCAGATCGCCGCCGAGGAGCTGGGGTTGCCGCTGGAGCGCGTCCGGGTCGAGCTCGGCGACTCCGCCCGGGGACCGTACGCGGTCGTCTCGGGTGGCTCGTCGACGGTGCCCTCCATGGGCCCGGCGGTACGCGCGGCCGCGGGGGACGCCGCCCGCCAGATCCGCGAGATCGCGGCGCAGCGCTACCAGCTCGAGGAGCGCCTCCTCTCGCTCCGGGAAGGCCAGGTCGTTTCGGCCGACGGCGGCTCCTGGCCGCTCGAGGAGGTGACGGGCCTCCTCGGCGACGCGCAGATCCTCGGCAGCGGTGCGCGCGGGCCCAACCCGACCGGCATGCGCGTCCTCACCTTCGGCATCCAGGTGGCGGAGGTGGCGGTGGACATCGAGACCGGCGAGGTGCGGGTTGAGCGGATCGCGGCCATCCACGACGTCGGCCGGGTGATCAATCCGCTCGGCGCCTCGAGCCAGGTCGAGGGCGGCGTCATTCAGGGGCTCGGGCACACGCTCTCGGAGCAGCGGCTGCTCGATCCGTCCAGCGGCGAGGTGCTGACGCAGACCCTGGACGCCTACCGCGTGCCGACGATGGCGGACGTTCCGGAGATCGTCGTCGACCTCCTCGACATTCCGGACGAGCACCTGACGAACCTCGGCTCCAAGGGTCTCGGCGAGCCGCCGATCGTCCCCACGGCCGCCGCGGTCGCCAATGCCATCCGGGATGCGACCGGAGCCGACGTGCGCTCGCTCCCTATGAGCCGGGAGGAGGTGCTGCGAGCCCTTCGCAGCGCTCGAGAGCGAGAGCGAGTTGCATCGTGAGCAACCTGCACCTCCTCACGGGGGGGAAGGGCTCCGGGAAACCGGGAGGTTTCCCGGCCGCTCACGAGCGCGAAGCGCCTGAAGATCCAAGAGGGGGTCCGCGGGGGAACATGGTTCCCCCGCGGGAGGGAGCCGCAAGGCGAGCGACGAGGGAGGAGGTGCTGCGTGCGCTCCGCGACCGCGAGCGGGCCGTCGCTGGACAGGCCGGCTAGCCTCGACGACGTCCGCGGCCTGCCGCTGGCCGGCGGCACCGACCTCGTCCCCCTGCTGCGGGACGGGCTCGTCGAGGCGGAGAACCTCGTGGACGTGCGCGAGCTGCTCCCGCGCGGGGTGGACGGCGACCGGATCGGCGCGGGGACGACGCTCGCCGAGCTGGAGCGCTCCGAAAGCATCCCGGATGCGCTCCGCGAAGCTTGCCGCCTCGCCGCCACGCCCCAGCTCCGGAACATGGGGACGATCGGCGGAAACCTACTCCAGGCCACGCGCTGCTGGTACTGGCGTCTCGACTATCCGTGCTTCCTTCACGGCGGCGAGCGCTGCCACGCACGGGAGGGGGAGCACCGCGAGCACGCGATCGTCGCCAACGAGCCCTGTGCCTCGGCGCATCCCTCCGACCCGGCGGCGGCGCTGCTGGCTCTCTCGGCCACCCTCGAGACCGACCGTCGCCAGCTGGATCTTCGCGAGCTCTACCGGCTCCCCACGGAGGACGATCGGAGGCTCACGACGCTGGAGGACGGCGAGCTGATCCTGCAGGTCGACTTCGAGCGTCCCGACGCCAGCACGTACCTGAAGGCCATGGACCGGCAACGCTTCAGCTTCCCGCTCGTCGGAGTCGCGGCGGCGCGGAACGGCGATGACGTTCGCCTTGCGCTCTCGGGCGTCGCGCCGATCCCCTGGGAGCTTCGCGGCGCGGACGACCTCGACCGCGCGACGCCGCTCCCGGGCAACGCGTACAAGGTCGACATCGCGCGGGCTCTCGTCCGCCGCGCCCTCGACGCCGTCGGCCGGTAGGCGCGTGGCCGCTCGCGGTGCCAGGCACCAGGCCGTGGCCGCCAGGGGCATGTCCGGTGCCAGGCCCCGGCCGCGTCCCGCGGAGACCTGGCGGGGTTGACCCCGGCCGTGTCCTCTTCGGCCACGGTGCCGCGGTGGTTCGGTTCCCGGGACGGCGGAGAGGCCTTGCGGCGGCCAGGTTGCGAGGGCACGGCCGGGGTGGACATGTCGGGTGCCAGGCACCGGCCGTGTCCGTAGGAGCCGTCGTGCTCGCCGCCGGCGCGGCGACGCGGTTCGGGGGGCCGAAGCAGCGGCTCCTGCTCCCTCGCGTGCTCGAGCGGCTGCGGGAGACGTCCGTGGAGGACGTCGTCGTCGTCGCAGGAGCGTACGGGCTCGAGGCCGAGGGAGCGCGCGTCGTCGAGTGCCCCGAGTGGGAGCGCGGACCGGGGGCCTCGCTCCGTTGCGGGCTCGTCGCGCTCCCACGCGAGGCGGAGGCCGCCGTCGTCGTCCTCGCGGACGGGCCCGACCTCGCGCCGGAGGCGGTCGAGCGCATCCTCGCCGTCTGGCGCGAGGGCGGCTCCGACCTCGTCGCCGCGAGCTACGGAGGCGTGCGGGGCCACCCGCTCGTCTTCGCCCGCGCTCTCTGGGACGCCGTCCCCGACGAGGGCCTGCGCGCCCTCGCCCCGCTGCTCGTTCCCTGCGACGACCTGGGAGCGCCGGGCGACGTCGACACGGCCGAGGACCTCCGATGAGGAGCCGGCTGAGGCGGCCCGCATTCCTCCTTCCCGCGGCAGTTCTCCTCTCGCTCGGCGCGGGGCTCGGCTACGCCGCCTGGGAGCAGCTCGACACCTCCGCGCTGGAGACGAACGAGCGGCTGCTCGCCGAGTTGCCCCCCTACCCGGGCGCGCGGGAGGTCGACCGTCGCTCGCAGACCTTCTCGGGAGAGGGCCGGCTCCCGCTTCCGGAAGGCCTCGTCACGACGGTGCTCTTCGCCCCGCCGAGCGAGGCGAGCCAGGACGAGATCGTCGAGTATTACGTCACCCGCCTGAGCGGGTGGGAGCGCCGCACGACCGCGGTCGGCGGGGCCTTCCAGGTCGAGTTCGAACGCGGCGACGACTGCCTCCTCCTCATGACGAACGGGATGGCCGCGGAGGGGATGGACGACCCCACCTTCGCCGTCGCCGCGACGAGCGAGGAGGGCGCCTGCGGCCGCGACTCTTGAGGACTCGCTTCTGCTGCCGATGAAGATGGCAGGGTTGACCGAGTTGCCTGCCGAACTCTGAGGATTGCGATGGAAGCTCATGTCGAGACCTCCCCGCTCGTGGCCGCGCGGCTGCGCAGGCGGCTGACGCTCGAGGAGGCCGCTGCGCGCGCCGAGCTCGACGTCGCCGAGGTCAAGTCGCTGGAAGAGAGCCGCACGTACGTGTTCCCCTCGACGACCGCGGCGATCGCAGCCGCCGTGGTCTACGCCTCGTCCCTCGGCATCACGGCCCGTGAGGCGCGCGAGCTCGCAGGGCTCCCGGCCGACTCGATCGTCGAGCGGTGGTCGCTGCGCCGCTGGCTCTACGTCTTCGGCTTCGTCGGGGCCGTGGCGGCGCTCATGATCTTCGTCTTCCGCCCTCAGTTCTTCCCGGCCGAGGCCCCTCCGCCCGCGCCGGCTGCCGCCGTGGCGCCCACCACGCCGGCCGCGCCCCCGCTTCCCGAGCCCTGGGAGATCCAGGTGGACGTCTACAACGGGACGAAGCGGGGCAACGCCGCCGCGGGGCTGGCCAACCGGATCGCGGGCCTGGCCTACGCAATCGGGGACGTCAAGAACGCGAAGCGCGGCGACTACCCGAAGACGCGCGTGTACTACCCGCCCGGGGCCGAGGCGATCGCGGCGCGCCTCGCCGACGAGCTGGGCGTCACGACGGCCGCGCTTCCAGGCGGCGACGACGAGCGACGCCTCGTCGTCATCGTCGGCGCGAAGTAACGCCTACTCGAGTGGCGTCCTGAGGGACGCCAGCTTGGCCTTCAGCTCCGCGGGCATCGGCTCGTCGCAGGCGCTGCGGACGAAGCGCCTGAGGTCCTCTTCGAACCGGTACCGCTTGCTGCAGTAGCCGCACTGGCCGAGATGGCCCTCGGCCTCGCGCCGCTCCGTCTCGTTCAGCTCGCGGTCGAGGTACGGCTGGAGCATCTCCTCGCACTTCTCGCAGATGCTCTCGAAGCCCATCACGCCTCCTCCCCGACAGCCACCTGGGCGAGCTCGCTCTTGAGGATACGCCGCCCACGGTGCAGCCGCGACATCACGGTCCCGATCGGCACGTCGAGGATCTGCGCCGCCTCGCCGTAGGAGAAGTCTCCGATGTCGACCAGCACGATCACGTCGCGGAAGTTGTGCGGAACCGCCGAGAGCGCCTGCACGACCCCGTCCTGGGACAGGCGCTCGACGATCCGTTCTTCCCCGTCGCCACTCGCCTCCTCCAGCCGGTTGTAGAGGAAGTAGTCCCCCTCCTCCATCGGTCGCATGTCCGGAGTGCGCTGCTCGCGCCGGCCCCGGTCGATGTTGAGGTTGGTGAGGATGCGCATGAGCCACGCGCGGAGGTTCGTCCCCGGCGAGTACGAGCGCCAGCTTCGGAAGGCGCGCGCGTACGTGTCCTGGACGAGGTCCTCGGCTTCCTCGCGGCTAGGCACGAGCCGCCGTGCTACGCGATAGACCTGGTCGGACAGCTCGAGCACCTCTTCTTCGAAGCGGACGCGATCACGTGCTTCCTCCGCGATCCTGCGGGCGTTCGTCTCGGGCTCCGCCATCGGCCCGGACCCTAGCAACCAAACGCCGCTGGAACGCCGTCTATTCCGCAGCCAGCGGGCGAAAGCCCGCCTGCGCGAGCGCGGCGACGATCGACTCCCGCTCGACCTGCTCGTCGTCCCAGGAGAGGCTCACGTCGCCCATGAGGCTCGCGTGGGCCGACTCGAGCCCTTCGAGCTGCTCGAGGGCGGCGCCGAGGCGCATGACGCAGCGCTCGCAGCGGATGCCCGCCACCCTGATCGTCTCCGACCGAGTCCCCATTCAGAGGCCATGGTACGTGAGCGCCACGAGGTGCTCGCAGAGGGAGCGAAGGCCGTCGCGCCGACCGAGCTCGAGCTGCTCGCCGGCTCCGTCGAGCCGGGCCAGAGGCTCGAGCCCGTCGCCGAGAGCCAGCCGCTCCTCGAGCTCGCCGAGCAGGTCGGCCACGGGGAGGAGACGCTCCCCGTCCGGGTGGACGAGCTGGGCGGCCGCTCCGAAGCGAAGGGCGGCCCAGCGATTCTGGGCATAGAGCCCGCGGTCGGCCGGCGGCCCCGCCGGAGCCCGCGCGACGAGCGCCTGGACGAGCGTCGCCAGCGCGACCGTCACCTCGAGCCGTGTCGGCTGGTCGGGCATCCTGACCTCGAGCGTGCCGAAGCGCGGGTGGGGGCGGACGTCCCACCAGATGCGCGTGATCTCGTCGGCGAGCCCGAGCTCGACGAGCAGCTCGGCGAAGCGTTCCCAGTCCTCGTAGGAGGCGAAGACGGGTGGGCCTCCGCTCCGCGGCAGGAGGGTGAGGAGCTCGGCGCGCGTGGAGGCGAGCCCGGTCTCCGCTCCCGCGGTGTAGGGGGAGTTGGCGGAGAGGGCAAGCACCAGTGGAAGCCAGGGCAGTACTGCCTCGAGGCGCTCGAGGCACGCCGCCGGGCTCGTAACGCCCACGTGTACGTGCAGGCCGGAGCAGTACTGGCGCCGAGCGGCTGAGCCCGCCTGCTCGACGAAGGCGAGATAGCCCGGGTCGGGAGTGATCGGCTGCTCCTCGGACACGGCCGTCGGCCAGGTGCCCGCGGCAGCGAGGGCAAGCCCCTCCCCGGCGGCCCGCCGCGCCGCCTCGGCGCGGAGCCCGGCGAGCTCCGACGCGGCCTCGGAGACGTCGCGGCAGATCCCCGTGTTCAGCTCGATGACCGAGGCGAAGAGCTCCGCCTTGAAGCGGACGCCGTCCAGGAGCGCCGGCGGGACGGGTCGCGGCTCGAGCGTCTCGGCGTCGAGGACGAAGAGCTCCTCCTCGAGGCCGACCGACCACGGGCTCGAGCGACCGAAGGCGTGCGGGATCGCCACGGGGCGGAGTGTAGGTTCCGGAAAGGAGAGGGTCGGAGGCCCGGGCAGGCAGGGCGGGCCTCCGACCAGTCAGCCCCTGGGGGGAGGGGCCGCGGGCGCGACTAGCCGGCTGGTTCGCTCGGCCTGCGCCCGAGAGTCACGTTCACAGTTCGTTGGAAGTCGCCCCGCTGGATTTCGAGAGCGAGGACGTCGCCCGGCTCCTTCGCCATCACGAGGCCGCTCAGGTCCTCGGGAACGGTGACCTTGTCGCCGTCCACGCGCGTGATGATGTCGCCGCCGAGGACGTAGCTGACTCCGTCGACGACGACGGTGCGATCGCCGCCGCGCAGGCCGGCGCGCTCGGCCGGGCTGTCGGGGGTGACCGCGGCGACGAGGAGGCCTTCGCTCACCGGGAGACGGAACGTCTCCGAGAGGCTTTCGCCGATCCCTTGCATCTGGATCCCGAGCCAGGCGTGGTCGACCCTGCCCGTCTCGAGGATGTCGGAGACGACCTGCTTGACCGTGTTGATGGGGACCGCGAACCCGATCCCCACGTTGCCGCCGGTCTCTGTCTGGATCTGCGAGTTCACGCCGATCACCTGCCCGCGCGAGTTGAGGAGCGGGCCGCCCGAGTTGCCCTGGTTGATCGGCGCGTCCGTCTGGATCGCCTTGTCGATCGTGAATCCGTCAGGAGCCCGGATGTCGCGCTGGAGTGCGCTCACGATCCCGGCAGTGACGCTTCGCTCGAGGCCGAAGGGGTTCCCGATGGCGACGACCGCGTCGCCGACGCGCACGGCATCCGAGTTCGCGAGGCGGAGAGGAGTCAGGGCTCGGGCCTGTGCGTCGATCTCGAGCACGGCGATATCGGTGGACGGGTCCGTCCCGACGATCCTCGCCGGGACGCGGTCGTCGCCCGAGAAGTTGACCTCGACCTCGTCCGCGCCCTCGACCACGTGGTAGTTCGTGACGATGCGACCGGCCTTGTCGATCACGAAGCCGGAGCCGACCGAGCGCGCCTCCTGGGCACCGAAGAACGGGTCCCTCGAGACAACGGACGTCGACGTCACCTGCACGACGCCGGGCCCGGCGGTCTCGTAGATGTCCTGAATCGAGAGGGCCTCGTCGCGGCCCGCAAAGGAAGGCGGGGCGACGGCGGAGGCCTGCTCGAGGGTGGTCACGACCGTTCGCGTCTCGGGGTCGACGGCCGCTCCGATGCCGACGGCTACGCCGCCGCCGAGCAGCGCCGCGAGCAACAGGGCGCCCGCACGGGTCACGGCAGAAGGCATGACCCCGTTATAGCCACAGGATCGTGAAAGTCCTGTTGCGCCCGGTTAAGGGCGGATTAAGCGGCTACAGTCGCGGTCGGACAGCGGCGTCACGAGGAGGTGCCATGGCAACGGAGCGACATGCCGAAGTCTCCTGGAGCGGAAGCTTGTTCGACGGAAGCGGGACGATCGAACGTGTGGGGAGCGACACGTTCGGCCCCCTCGAGGTCACCTGGGCCTCACGGGCCGAGGAGCCGGAAGGGCGGACGAGCCCGGAGGAGCTGATCGCAGCGGCGCACGCAGCCTGCTTCTCGATGGCTTTCTCCAACGAGCTCGCCCAGGCTGGGAGCGCGCCGGAGCGTCTCGCGACGAAGGCGACCGTGACGTTCGTCCCCGGAACGGGGATCACGAAGATCGTGCTCGGCGTACGGGGCCGTGTCGCCGGCCTCGACGAGGATCGCTTCCGCGAGCTGGCGGAGGCGGCGAAGGAAGGCTGCCCCGTCTCGCGGGCCCTCGCCGCCGTTCCCGAGATCACGCTCGACGCCGCGCTCGAGGCCTAGTGTCCCTTCCAGTGGTGCTGCCTCGCTTCTGGGTCGCGAGCACCAAGCCAGAGTTCGCACTCGTCCGCAGCCAAGGCTTTGCCAGCCTTGGTAAGGGCGAGGGTGGGCTCTGGCGCCGCGTGATCGCGGACGAGAAGCAGGCGTGTACTGCTGGGAGGGGCACTGGCACCGCGTTAGGATCGGCCGATGTGGAGTCGGCCGCTCCTCTACGAGCGCCTCACCTGGCCTGAGGTTCGCCGCGCGGCGGCGGAGGAGCGAGTGTGTCTAGTCCCTGTGGCCACCCTCGAGGACCACGGGCCGCACCTGCCCATCGACACCGACCTCCGGATCACCGCGGAGATCTGCCGGCGAACGGCGGAGGCCGCACCGGACGAGATCGTGCTCCTCCCGCCCATCCCGCACGGTTACTCGCCGCACCACATGGACTTCCCGGGACCGATCACGATCGGCTGGGACACGTTCACGCGCTACTGCACCGACGTGGGCTCATCACTGGCCCGCCACGGCTTCCGCCGCATCCTCTACCTGAACGGGCACGGCTCGAACCAGAACCTCGTCGAGACAGCGGCCCGCCTCGTCGGAGTCGAGCATCCAGGCGTGCTCGCCGCGGCCGCCTTCTACCTCTCCGGGAAGGAGGCGCTCGCCGCGGTGGACGGCCTGCGCGAATCGGAGCGCGGCGGCATGGGCCATGCGTGCGAGCTCGAGACGTCCATCTACCTCGCGATCGAGCCCGCCGCGGTCGACATGGAGCGGGCCGTCGACGAGCGCGGCTACCCGGCCGGCGACTTCGCCTTCATGGACTGGGCGGACGGCCCTCTCAAGCTCATGCCCTGGTGGTCGTCCTTCTCGGCCACCGGCGTCCAGGGCGACGCGACCAAGGCGACCGCCGAGAAGGGCGAGGCGCTCCTGGACGCGGCCGTCCGCGAGTGCGTGGGCTTCGTGCGCGAGCTCCTGGAGAAGCCGCTGCCGGAGCGGCGCGAGCCGCAGGAGACGCTTCGCTGAGCGAGCCGATACCGCTCCTCCAGGCCGCCGGATCGCATCGCGAGGTCGGCGCGCAGCTCGGCCTCGCCGCAGCTGACGCCATCCGCCGCGCCGCGGCAGCGCCCTTCGACGCCGAGCTCGTCGAGCGCTACCGCGCGGTCACGATGGAGCACCTGGCCTGGGTCGTAGAGGAGCTCGATGCGGCCGCCGAAGCGGCCGGCCTCGATCCGCTCGCCGTCTTCGCCGCTTCCGTCGAGGAGCTCGAGAGCGCGCCGGCGCCCACGGGCTGCACGGATCTCGTCGCCGCTGCGGACGCGACGGCGGACGGGCACCTGCTCGTCGCGCACAACAACGACCTCGGGGCCGAGGACGAGGACGACGTCGCGGCGATCGAGTGGCGGGTTCCCGGCGACCCCCTCGTCTTCACACTCGGCGTCGGACCCTGGGCGAGCGTCGGCTGGAACGACGCGGGACTCTCAGTCACAGGCAACGAGCTGACGCCCAACGACGAGCGCGTCGGCATCCCGCGCCTCCTCCAGATGCGCGACGTCCTCACCCGGCGCACGCTCGACGACGCAGTCGAAGCCGTGCTCCATCCCGCACGCGCCTCCTCCTACAACTGGGTGCTGGTACATGCCTCCGGCGAGGTCGCGAACGTGGAAGGGTCGGCGAGCGACGCCGCCGTGACCGAGCCGGCCGCCGGCGTCCTGACTCACGCGAACCATTACGCGCACCCGCGGATGCTGCGGTACGAGCGAAGCCCGCGCGCGGCGCTGTCTCGTGCGCGCGCCTGCAGGGCTGACGAGCTCCTCGCGGGCCGCGACGGCTCCGTCACGGTCGCGTGGCTCCGCGAGGCGCTCGCCGACCACGAGGGCGCGCCGGACTCGCTCTGCCGTCACGGCGACGAGGAGGGGACGAAGACAGTCTTCTGGTGCGTCGCCGACGTGACGGCGGGCGAGATCACGTACGGACGCGGCAACCCGTGCTCGTCGACTCCCCAGAGCTACCGCTTCGAGCGGTGACGGAGGCGACTCTCTTCGGGCGACCCCTTCCGGAGGGAGGAACGATCGGCGTCGCCGCTCCCGCGAGCGGGTTCGAGAACCGCTCGGAGGTGCTCCGCGGCGTCGAATGGTGGGAGTCGCAGGGGTACCGGGTCAAGCTCGGCGAGCACGTCTTCGCCCGCGACGACTACGTCGCCGGGGACGAGCGCGACCGCGCCTCCGACCTCACGGCAATGTTCGCGGACCCCGACGTGGACGTCGTCCAGTGCCTCCAGGGCGGCTACGGCTCGGCTCAGGCGATCCCGCATCTCGACTTCGACGTCATCGCCGCGAACCCGAAGCCGTTCCTCGGCTACTCGGACATCACCGCGCTCCACGTCGCGATCCGCCAGCGCACGGGCCTGGCGACCTTCTACGGCTATGGGCTCGTCGGCATGGGTGACAAGGAGACCTCAGACTTCTCGCGCGCCCACTTCCTCCAGGTTCTCCGGGGCCAGTGGAGCGGAGAGGTGCCGCGCGACCCCGACGACCCCTACGTGCGCGCGCTCGCCGGCGGCAAGGTGACGGCGCCCCTCGCAGGCGGCTGCCTCTGGCTCCTCGTCCAGACCATGGGCACGCCGTGGGAGGTCGACCTCGGCGACGCGATCTTCTTCTTCGAGGACTACGACGCGCCGCCTTGGTACGTGGACGGGATGCTGACCCAGCTCGGGCACGCGGGCAAACTCACCGGAGTGCGCGGAGTCGTAGTCGGTGACATGGAGAAGTGCGACTGGCGCGAGACCAAGCCCGAATGGCCAAGGACGAGGTCGATCGAGGACGTCCTGGAGAAACACCTGGAGTCTCTGGGGGTTCCCGTGCTATACAAGTTTCCCTTGGGGCATGGAAAGCACCTGGCGAGCATTCCGCTCGGGGTGACGGCGACTCTCGACGCCGACGCCAGGACGCTCACGCTCGAACAGAACGGACTCACGGCGGGGGGAGAGGGAGGAGCACGATGAGGAAGCGCGCCCTGTGGGCGGCCGCGATCCTGGCGGTCCTACTCGCAATCGCCGGCTGCGGCGGCTCCGACGACGGCGGTGAGGCGACACCGGCCGGAACCGGACAGGAGGACACCGAGGGCGAGATCGTCAAGGGCGGCATCCTGCGCATCGGGACCACCGGCGAGATCGACTCGATCAACCCCTTCGTCGCGTTCAACGCCGAGTCGTACCAGGCCTTCGTGATCGAGTACCCGGTCCTCGTCCAGTACAGCCCCGAGTTCGAATGGGAGGGCGACTGGGCGGAGAGCTGGGAGGCCTCGGAGGACGGCCTCACCTGGACGTTCCACCTCAAGCCCGGGGAGTGGTCGGACGGGACGCCGCTGACGGCGGAGGACGCCGTCTGGACGGGCGAGACCATCCTCGAATACCAGAAAGGGCCGACGTCGATCCTGGCCCCCTTCCTCTCGCACGTGGAGAGTCTGGAAGCGCCCGATCCTCAGACCCTCGTGATCACGTACGAGCAACCCGTCGGCAACGTCCTCCCCCAGCTGCAGCAGTTCTTCATCCTCCCACAGCACGTCTGGGAGCCGCACGTAGGCGACAACGGCCGCGGGCTCAAGGCGTGGAATCTCCAGGACGAGCTTCCGGTCGTCGGAGCGGGCCCCTTCGTGATCACCGAGTTCGACAAGAAGGGGACGACGATCTTTGAGAAGAACCCGAACTATTACGGCCCCGAGCCGAACGTCGATGCGATCGGCTACCAGCACTTCGAGAACGAAGACGCGCTCCTGGCCGCCTTCGAGGCCGGCGAGCTCGACTTCCTCGAAGAGGTCCCGCCGAACGCCATTCCCACGCTCGAGGCGAACGAGGACTACGTCGTCTCGAACGTGCAGAGCACGGACACGAAGAACTTCATCTTCAACTCGAATCCCGACAAGCCGGACAACCGCGAGCTCCTCGACCCGCAGGTGCGCGAGGCCTTCGAGTACGCGATCGACCGCGAGGAGATCGCCGAGGTCGTCTACGCCGGCTATGCCGAGCCCGTGGCGAGCATCGTCGCGCCCCAGACGGGCGAGTGGATGAACCCCAACGTCGAGCCGCTTCCGTACGACGTCGACATGGCGAACCAGATCCTCGACGAGGCAGGTTACGAGCGCGGCTCGGACGGCGTCCGCCGCGACGAGGAGGGCGAGCGGATGGCGTACGAGGTGATCACGCCCACCGGCGTGCAGGGGGTGCAGCGCTCGTTCGAGATCATCCAGCGCGGCCTCGACCAGGTCGGCATCCGGCTGACGCCGAAGGCGCTCGACGACACGACGGCGTTCGAGGAGATCCTGAAGCCCGACTCCAAGTACGAGTCGTTCGACCTCGCCATGTGGAGCTGGGTCGGCTATCTCGATCCCGACTTCGTCCTCTCCGTGACGACGTGCGACCAGTGGGGCGGCTGGAGCGACACGGGCTACTGCAACGAGGAGTACGACCGGCTCTACCAGCAGCAGGGCGTCACGGTCGACCAGGAGGAGCGCAAGCAGATCGTCTGGGAGATGCAGGAGATCCACGCCCGCGACCGGCCCTACATCCACCTCGTCACGCTCGACTACATCACCGTATGGCGGCAGGGCTGGGACGGCTTCCATCCCGACCTGATCGCCTACTCGAAGCTCCCGTGGACCGACCCCCACCGAACGGAGTGACCGAGACCTAGGCACACCGCGGCAGCGCGGAAGAGGTGAGCCCGTGACAGGCGCCGACTACGTCCTCAAGCGGACGCTGTTCGCTCTGATGACGGTGTTCGTCGCCGTCACCCTCAACTTCGTCCTCTTCCGCGCCGCCCCGGGCGACGCCACGTCGAGCCTCCGCTCCTGCCGCAACTGCACGCCCGAGTTCCGCGAGGCTCTCCACCGGGAGCTCGGCCTCGACAAGCCGAAGCTCGAGCAGTACGGGATCTACCTCAAGGACCTCGCGCAGGGTGACCTCGGGCTCTCCTTCGTCACGCGCCAGCCGGTCTGGGACGAGCTCCGGCAGCCGATCCTGAACACGCTTCCGATGGTGGGGCTCGGCTACCTCATCGCCATGGTGCTCGGAGTCCTCGTCGGCGTCCTGGCCGCCTGGCGTCGGGGTACGTTCCTCGACTGGGGCGGCGTCTCGACCTCGCTCTTCTTCTACTCCATGCCCCAGCAGTGGTTCGGGCTCATGCTCCTCATCCTCTTCGCCGGGACGCTTCCCGCCTCGGGCATCGCCGACCCCTTCATCGAGTTCACGGACCCCTCCTGGTGGACGGTCGTGCTCGACCGGCTCGAGCACATGATCCTCCCGTCGACGACGCTCGGACTCGTCCTCTACGGCCAGTACGCCCTCATCGTCCGCTCCTCGATGCTCGAGGCGCTCGGCGAGGACTACATCATGACGGCGCGGGCGAAGGGGCTCTCGAGCTTCGCCATCGTCCGCAAGCACGCGCTGCGAACCTCGCTCCTCCCCATCGTCACGCTCGCCGCGATCACGCTCGGGTTCGTGATCGGCGGCGACATCCTCGTCGAGGCGGTCTTCTCCTATCCGGGCATCGGCCTCGCGACGTACGAGGCCGTCTTCGACCGCGACTACCCCGTTCTCCAGGGGGCGTTCCTCCTCCTCACGCTCTCCGTGATCGTGGCCAACTTCGTCGCCGACCTCCTCTACTTCAAGTTCGATCCGAGGATCACCGGATGACGACCGCTCCCGCCGCCGAGCTCCTGACGCGCGATCCCAGCGACTTCGAGGAGCCGCGCCGCCGCCGCCACGCCGTCTGGTCGGTGATCCGGACGCAGCCGCAGGCGACGATCGGGGCGATCGTCCTGCTCGCCTTCGTCGTCGTCGCAGCGCTCGCGCCCTACATCGCCCCTTACGACGAGCGCGCGAAGGTGGGCGACGTCTTCGAGGCGCCCTCGTCGGAGCACTGGCTCGGCCTGGACGACGCGGGCGTGGACATGCTCACGCTCATGCTCCACGGCGCCCGGGTCTCGCTCATCGTCGGCTTCGCCGCGGCCCTCGTCTCCATGCTCATCGGCGGCACGATCGGGCTCGTGGCCGGCTACTTCGGGGGGAAGACCGACGTCGCCCTCATGCGGCTCACCGACTACTTCATCGTCATCCCGGACATCCCGCTCATGCTCGTCGTGGCGGCGATCTGGGGCCGGAGCTTGACGAACATCATCCTCATCATCGGCCTCATCTACTGGACGACGACCGCGCGCGTCATCCGCGCCCAGGTCAAGAGCGTCCGCGAGCGCGTCTACGTCAAGCGGGCGCGGGCCCTCGGCGCCGGGCACCTTCGGGTGCTCTTCAAGCACGTCCTGCCGCAGGTGGCGCCCCTACTCGTCGCCATCACCGTGCTGTCGATCGCGGTGGCGATCTTCGCGGAGACCGCGATCGCCTTCCTCGGTCTCGGCGACCCGACGCTCATCTCGTGGGGAAGGCTGATCGAGAACGCCTTTTCCCGCAGCGCGATCAGCGTCGACGCCTGGTGGGCGGTTGTACCGCCGGGGCTCGCCGTGGTCGCCGTCGTCCTCGCCTGCACCATGCTGGGTCGCGCGCTCGAGGACTCCCTCAACCCGCGTCTGCGGGTCGGGCACCTATCGGTGCGGCACTTCCGCCTGCGCAACCTCCGCACGGAGGAGGCACGTTGAGCGGAGAGCGCGTTCTCGAGATCGAGGACCTCCACGTCTGGTTCGAGCTCGGCGACGGAAGGGAGCTCCATGCCGTCCGGGGCGTGAGCCTGGCGCTCGAGGGCGGCGAGCGCTTCGGGCTCGTGGGCGAGTCCGGCTCCGGGAAGACGACCACGATCCTGGCAGTCATGGGCCTGCTGCCTCCGAACGCGTCCGTGGCCGGGCGCGTGCTCCTCGACGGGCAGGACCTGCTGGCGCGCGGCGAGCGGAGCGCGCGGCCCCATCGCTGGAGCGACGTCGCCATGGTCTTCCAGGGAGCGATGAACGCGTTCAACCCGGTGCAGCGGATCGGCGACCAGATCGCCGAGCCGATGGAGCTTCACGAAGTCGCCGAGGGCAAGGAGGCGCGGCGGCGAGTCGCCGAGCTGCTCGAGCGGGTCGGCATCCCGGCGGCCCGGGCCTCCCGCTACCCGCACGAGTTCTCCGGCGGCATGCGCCAGCGGGCGGCGCTCGCCATGGCGCTCGCCTGCAACCCGAAGGTGCTGCTCGCCGACGAGCCGACGACGGCGCTCGACGTGATGGTGCAGGCGCAGATCCTCGAGCTCCTGACCTCCCTGGCGAACGACTTCGGGCTCGCGGTCGTGCTCGTCACGCACGATCTGCCCGTCGTCGCGCACGTCTGCAGCCGGGCGGCGGTCATGTACGCGGGCGAGATCGTCGAGACCGGCCCCGTGGAGGCCCTCTACCACGAGCCGCGCCACCCCTACACGCGCCTCCTCTACGCTGCCACGCCGGAGCTGCATGCGGACGGCGATCTGGCTTCGATCCCGGGGGCTCCGCCGCGGCTCGACCGGCCGCTGGCCGGCTGTCCGTTCCAGCCGCGCTGCGACCGCGCCTTCGCGCCGTGCACCGAGGAGCACCCGCCGCTCCTCGGCGTCGGGCCAGGGCGCGAGGCCGCGTGCCACCTGAACACGGCCGTGCGAGAGGTGCAAGCGTGACCACGAACGGCTCCGGCCCACTGCTCGAGGTCGAGGGCCTCGTCACGCGCTACCCGGTGCCGCGCGGCATCGTGGGTACGCTCGCCCGCCGTCCGCGCGAGCGGGTGCACGCCGTCGAGGGGGTCTCCTTCCGGCTCCGGCGCGGGGAGATGCTGGCGCTGGTGGGCGAGTCCGGCTGCGGCAAGACGACGACCGCGCAGAGCGTCCTCCGGCTCGTCGACCCGGACGAGGGCGCGATCCGCTTCGACGGCACCGACATCATGAGTCTCTCGCACCGCAAGCTGCGCCCGCTTCGCCGGCGCATGCAGCTCATCTACCAGGATCCCTACGAGTCGCTCGACCCTCGCTTCCGGGTGCGGGCCACCGTCGAGGAGCCGCTGCTCGTGCACGGGATCGGCTCCAAGGCCGAGCGCAGGCAGGAGGCCGAGCGGGCGCTCGAGCTGGCCGGCCTCTCCCCGGCTGCGCTCTACCTCGGACGCTATCCGCACGAGCTTTCCGGCGGGCAGCGCCAGCGCGTCGCCATCGCCGCGAGCCTCGTCCTCCACCCGGACCTGCTGGTGGCCGACGAGCCGGTCTCGATGCTCGACGTCTCCGTGCGGGCCGGGATCCTGGCGCTCCTGGACGACCTCCGCGCGCGCGGGCTCGCCATCCTCATGATCACCCATGACCTCTCGACGGCAGCTCGCTACGCGGACCGGATCGCGGTCATGTACCTGGGCCGGATCGTCGAGGAGGGGCCGGCGCGGGAGGTCGTCGACAACCCTCAGCACCCGTACACGCGAGCGCTTCTCTCGGTGGTTCCGCGCCCGGATCCGCGGGACCGCGTGGCGCCGGAGATCCTCCGCGGCGAGACGCCCAATCCCGTTGACGTTCCGGAGGGGTGCCGTTTCCATCCCCGGTGTCCGCTGGCGATCCCGGAGTGCCGCGAGGTCGACCCGGAGCTTCGCCGGCCGGCGGCGGCGAGGTCGGAGAGGCATACCGCGGCCTGCATTCGCGTCTAGCGTGCCTGCCGACCTCGTCCTGACGGGCGGCTCCGGCGTCGAGGCGCTCGCGGTGCGCGGCGGCCGGCTCGCCGCCGTCGGCGCGGCCGGCGAGATCGGCGCTCTGGCCGGCCCTAGGACCCGTGTCCTCGAGCTCGGCGGGAGAATGGTGCTCCCTGGCTTCCAGGACGCGCATCTGCATCCGCCGCACGGCGGCCTGTCGAAGCTCCAGTGCGACCTCCACGACTGCCTCTCGCGAGAGGAGTGCCTGGCGGCGATCGCCGGCTACGCGGCGGAACACGGTTCGCAGGAGTGGATCGTGGGCGACGGGTGGTCGATGGACTCCTTCCCAGGAGGGACGCCGAGCCGTGAGGACCTCGACGCCGTCGTCGGCGAGCGGCCGGCCTTTCTCACGAACCGGGACGGCCACGGCGCCTGGGTGAGCAGTCGTGCGCTCGCGCTGGCCGGCGTCGACGCGGAGACGCCGGACCCACCCGACGGCCGCATCGAGCGCGACCGCGCAGGGGAGCCGCAGGGGACGCTGCACGAGGGGGCGATGAAGCTCGTCGAGCGGCTCCTGCCGGAGACGACGGCGGAGGAATGGGAGGCGGGCATCCGCCTCGCCCAGGCGGAGCTCCACAAGCTCGGCATCACGGCGTGGCAGGACGCGACCGTGACGGCCGAGACGCTGGCCGCCTACCGCGCGCTCGCGGAGCGAGGGGAGCTGACGATGCGGACGGAGGGGAACCTCCTCTGGAATCGCGAGCGCGGCGAGGAGCAGGTCGCCGAGCTCGTTGAGCTGCGCGCCCAGGGCTCGCTCCGCAGGCTGCGGATCCGGGGCGCGAAGATCTTCCAGGACGGGGTTGCGGAGAACTTCACGGCGGCCATGCTCGAGCCGTACGTGGGCTCGGCGAACCGAGGAATCTCCATGCACGAGCCGGACGAGCTCGCACGGATGATCACGCTGCTCGACGCCGAGGGCTTCCAGGTGCACGTGCACACGATCGGCGACCGCGCGGTGCGCGAGTCGCTCGACGCGATCGAGGCCGCCCAGCGGACGAACGGCCGGCGGGACGCGCGCCATCACCTCGCCCACATCCAGTTCGTGCATCCGGACGACGTCCCGCGCTTCCGCGAGCTCGGGGTCGTCGCGAACGCGCAGCCCTACTGGGCCTGCCGGGAGGCCTACGTCACCGAGCTGACGGAGCCCTTCGTCGGGCCCGAGCGCACGGCCTACATGTATCCCTTCGGATCGCTGCACCGCGCCGGCGCGCGCCTGGCGTTCGGGAGCGACTGGACGGTGTCGACCCCGGATCCGCTGCAGCAGCTCGAGGTGGCGGTCAACCGCATCCGGCCGGACGATCGCAGCGCCGAGCCTCTCCACCCCGACGAGGCGCTCGACCTCTCAACCGCGCTCGCCGCGTTTACGAGCGGCTCTGCGTACGTGAACTTCCTCGAGAAGGAGACGGGCTCGCTCGAGCCCGGCAAGCTGGCCGACCTCGTCGTCCTCGACCGCGATCTCTTCGAGGTCGAAGGCGGCCAGGTCGCGGACGCTCGCGTGCTCCTCACGCTCGTCGAGGGCGAAGCGGTCTACGCGGCTCCCGAGCTCGGCTGGTAGCCCAACCAGCAGCCGAGGACGGCCGTCCCACCCCAAGCAGGGGCCGGGGCCTACGCGCGCACGAGCACCCGGCCGCCCTCCACCTGCACCGGGTAGACGGCGGCCCGCAGCGAGGGCTCGTCCACGCAGCGACCCGTCTCGAGGTCGAACTCCCAGCCGTGCCAGGGGCAGCGGAGGACGCTCCGGCCGGCGAGCTCGTAGCGCCCCGGCTCGCCCACGAGCCGCTCGCGTACCGTCCCCAGGCAGAGCGGGCCACCGTGGTGCGGGCAGCGGTTGCGGATTCCGTGCAGCGAGCCTGTCCTAGGATCGCGCACCACGCCGACCTCGCGCCCGCCAACCCGCGCCACGATCCTCCCGTCCTGCTCGAGCTCGTCCAGCGAGCCGAGCTCGTGCCACTCGCTCACGCCCGGGCGAGCCCGAGCCGCTCGCCGAACAGGGCGGCCGCGTTCTCGTGCAGGACCCGCTCGCGCCAGGCCTCCGGCAGCCGCTTGAGCATGAAGTCCGGGTCGTCGAAGTCCCAGTGCGGATAGTCGGAGGCGAAGCAGAGGACGTCGGGCGCGCCCGCCGCCTCCAGCATCTCGAAGAGCAGATCGTCGTGCCCGTCCGTGTGCTCGAGCGGCTGGGTGGAGAAGCGGACGTGCTCGCGCGCCACCTCGCTCGGCTTGCGGTCGAGCCAGGGCGTCTCCGCGCGCAGCGCGCGCCAGTTCGTGTCCAGGCGCCAGAGGATCCCCGGCAGCCAGGCGAGGCCGCCCTCCATGAGGATCACCCGAAGCGCCGGGAAGCGCTCGAACGTCCCGTGCACGAGGAGCGAGACCAGGTGGGACATCGTGCTGCAAGCCGATCCCAGCGTGTGCCACTCGACGTAGAAGCTGACCGGCCCCGCACCGCCGGGCGGAGCCGCGATGCCCATCCCCTCGCCGCCCGTGTGAATGGCGACGGGGAGGCCGCGCTCGGCGGCCGCCGCGAAGATGGGCACGTAACGCGGGTCGCCGTACGGGCGCTCGGCGCCCCCGACGAGCAGGACGGCGACGAAGCGCTCGTCCTCGGCGGCACGGTGGATCTCGGCGGCCGCAGCCGGCGGATCCTGGGCGGGACAGAGGATCGACGCCCGCAGGCGAGGCTCCTCGTCCAACCAGCGCTCGCGGAGCCAGTCGTTGTGGGCGCGCGCGAGCGCAGCGGCGCGGTAGGGGCTCGGCATGAGAGAGACGAGGATCGCGTCGTCGCCGTTCAGGATCCCCACGTCGATGCCGGCCGGGTCGAGGAGCTCCCGCCGCACCGACTCGACGTCGGAGCCCGGCGAACGCCCGTCACGCGCGAGGTCCTGGCGAAACCAGGAGCTCGGGTGCGACCACGAGTACCCCGGAAGCCCGTAGTAGCCCTGGCTGCGGAACCACTCCCGCTGCGGCGGCTCCACATGCGCGAGCAGCTCCTCCGGATCGCCGATCTGCGGATGGATGTCGCAGTCGATCACCGGGAGACCATATCGTCCTCCCCATGCCGTTTCGCGCCCTCGGCGCAATCGTCGAGGAGCTCCTGGAGGTCCGTGGTCTACCCCTGGGGGACCGAGGAGGCCCTGACCGAACTGGCGGGCGGAAGCTTCCGCGTCGGCGAGGACGAGGCGTCGCCCGAGCGCCTGCGCTTCGACGCGGTGGTGGACGGGCAGGCCCTCCGCGCGAACC
>DASQWP010000073.1:0-3941 GCA_035640195.1 Gaiellaceae bacterium
TGACTCTCATCCAAACCGTCCCGTCACGTAGCCTTCCGTCCGCTTGTCGGACGGCTGGGTGAAGATCGTCGGGGTCGTGTCGTACTCGACGAGGATCCCCGTGCGATGGTCCTTCTCCTCGTCGACCTCGACGCTGAAGAACGCGGTCATGTCAGCGACGCGGGCGGCCTGCTGCATGTTGTGCGTCACGATGACGATCGTGTACTCCCGCTTGAGGTCGTGCATGAGGTCCTCGATTGCCGTCGTCGAGATGGGGTCGAGGGCGGAGGCCGGCTCGTCCATCAAGAGCACATCGGGCTCGACGGCGAGGCACCGTGCGATGCAGAGTCGCTGCTGCTGGCCACCCGAGAGGCCGAGCGCGCTCGCCTTCAGGCGGTTCTTCACCTCGTCCCAGAGAGCCGCGTGCCTGAGCGCACGTTCGACACGGTCGTCCAGGCTGCCGCTCATGTGCAGGACGCGAGGCCCGAAGGCGACGTTGTCGTAGATCGATTTCGGGAAGGGATTCGGCTTCTGGAAGACCATGCCGATTCGCTTCCGCACCTCGACGGGGTCGACCTCCTTCGCGTACAGGTCGGCTCCGTGGTATCGGACAGATCCGTCGACCGCGGCGGACGGGATGAGGTCGTTCATGCGGTTGAAGCAGCGGATGAACGTGCTCTTCCCGCAGCCCGAGGGCCCGATGAACGCTGTGATGAAGTTCCTGTAGATCTCGAGCGAGACGTCCTTCAGGGCGGGCACCCCGGCATAGGAGACTGTCAAGTCCTCGACCGCGAACAGAACCTCCCGGCGCTGGTTGACGACGTGCTGTTGGCGTTCGGTCAAGATCTTCTCGTCCACGCCAGCGATTCTTGCAGGCGCGGCGGGTGCGCTTTCCATGTCGGACATCACCATCTTCTCTGGTAGCGGTTGCGGAGCCAGATCGCGAAGGCGTTCATCGTCAGCAGGATGGCCAGGAGCACGATGATCCCGGCGGCGGCGACCAGCCGGAAGTCCTCCTGGGGCCGTGCGATCCACTGGAAGATCTGGACAGGAAGGGCGGTGAACGATCCGAGCAGCGTCGGATCGACCGCGACGTACGTGAGCGCGCCCACGAGGAGGAGCGGCGCCGTCTCGCCGATCGCCCGGGCCAGGGCCAGGATCGAGCCGGTGGCGATCCCGGGGATCGCGGCCGGCAGCACCTGGCGCCAGACGACCTGCCACTGCGTGGCCCCGAGCGCGTAGGCGCCCTGACGGATCGAGTCGGGGACGGTGCGGATCGCCTCGCGACTGGCCACGATCACGGTCGGGAGGACCAGCAGGGTGAGGATGAGGGCTCCTGCGAGCAACACGCGCCCGAGCCCCAGCCCGCGCACGAGGAATGCGAGCCCCAGGATCCCGTAGACGATCGACGGCACCGCGGCCAGGTTCTGGATGTTGACCTCGAGCAGTCGGTTGTACCAGCGTTCGCGATTGGCGTACTCCTCGAGGTAGAGCGCCGTGCCGACGCCAAATGGGACGACGGTCACCAGCAGGATCACCATCATGTAGACGGTGCCGAGGATGGCCGGCCGCGCGCCGGCGCGGTCCGGGTTCGACGACGGCGGCTCGGTGAAGAGGATCCCGTCGACGTACGGAATGCCCTTCTGCAGCACGTCGACGATCAGCGTGCCGAGCATCACGAAGCCCACCAGCACGGAGACGTAGAGGAAGGCCTGGAAGAGGCCGCCGCGCACGCGGTCTCCTGGCCGACGGCCGCGGAGGTTCACCGCGCTGACGCTCATTCGTAGATCTCCCGGTACTTCCGCACGAGGCGGATCGAGATCACGTTCATGACCAGCGTGATCACGAAGAGCGTCAGCCCAACGGCGAAGATCGTCTTGTACTCGATCGAGCCGGTCGGGACGTCCCCGATCCCTGTCGCGCCGATGAAGGCAGTCATCGTGGCCGCCGGATCTCGCGGGTCGAACGTGATCTGGGCGAGCTGCCCAGCAGCGATGAGCACGATCATCGTCTCGCCGACCGCGCGCGAGATTGCAAGAACGTAGCTCGCCACGATCCCCGAGATCGCCGCCGGGATGACGATGCGCGTCGCCACCTGCAGGCGAGTCGAGCCCAGGGCGTGGGCGCCGTCCCGCAGGTCCTGGGGCACCGCGGTCATGGCGTCCTCGGAGATGGAGGCCACCGTCGGGATGAGCATGATGCCCATGACGAGTCCCGCCGAGAGGACGTTGAAGACGCCCACCTCGATGCCGATGTCGCCCAGGAGCGGCGTGAAGAACGTGAGCGCGAAGAAGCCGTAGACGACGGTCGGGATGCCGGCGAGGACCTCGAGGAGCGGCTTCAGCACCCTGCGGGCGCGCGGGCGCGCGTACTCGCTGAGATAGACGGCCGCGCCGAGCCCAAAGGGCATGCAGACAACGCAGGCCCAGACGGTCACCATCAGCGTGCCGACGAGGAGCGGTTGGATGCCGAACGACGCTGGGGTGAAGAGCGGCGCCCAGCGCTCCTCGGTGAAGAACTCGCTGACCGAGACCTCGCGGAAGAACTCGATCGACGGCTCGAGCAGCGCCGCGACGATCCCGATCGTCGTCGCGATCGACACGAAGGCGCAGAGGGCGAGACCGGCCTTGACGGCGAGCTCGCCCCAGCGCCTTCCTTCGGCGCGCAGCCGGATGGGAACCGGCTGCGCGCCTACGGTGGTGTCCTGCATCGCCACGCGCTAGGAGCCGATCGCGCTCTCGAGCGTGGCCAGGCTCTCCTCCTTGACCTCCTCGGACGGAGGGATGTAGAGGGCGTCCGCGGCGATCTCGTCGACGTTCTCGAGGTAGTAGCGGAGGAACGCCTGCACCTCGGGCCGCGCGAGGGACTCGTTCTTCACGTAGATGAAGAGCGGTCGGGCGAGCGGGTTGTATGAGCCGTCGCGCGCCGTGTCGGCGCTAGGCTCGACGCACTCGCCGTCTTCGTTCTCGATTGCGACGGCCTTCAGGGTGTCCTGGTTTTCCTCGTAGTACGTGAAGCCGAAGTAGCCCAGGGCCCCGGGGTCTCCCTGCACCGCCTGGACGATGACGTTGTCGTCCTCGCTGGGGGTGTAGTCGGAGCGGCTCGCGCCCTCCTCGCCGTTCACCTCGTCGGTGAAGTAGTCGAACGTGCCCGAGTCGGTTCCCGGCCCGGCGAGCGAGAGCTGCTGATCGGGGAAGCTCGGGTCGACCTGGCTCCAGTTGGTGATCTCGCCCTCGGCCTCGGGAGCCCACATCGTGTTCAGCTGCTCGACCGTGAGGCACTCGGCCCAGTCGTTCTCGGTGTTCACGACGACTGTGAGCGCGTCGACGGCGACCTGGATCTCGGTGAACTCGACGCCGTTCTGCTCGCAGATCGGCACCTCCTCCTCCTCGTCGATCGGCCGTGAGGCATTCGAGATGTCCGTCTCGCCGTTGCAGAAGCGCTCGAAGCCCCCGCCCGTGCCCGAGATGCCGACCTCGATGTTGACATTCGGCTGCTCGTCGCGGTAGCGCTCCGCAGCGGCGGTCGTGAGAGGACCGACCGTGCTCGAGCCGTCCGAGACGATGCGGCCCGAAAGCTCCTCGTCGCCTTGAGTCTCGGCGGCTGTCTCACCTCCACCTGCCGCGTCGGCGTCCCCCTCGTCGTCGCGACCGCAGGCGGCAGCGGCGAAGACCGTCAGGACAAGTACGGCCAGGAGGAGGACAAACCTGGGGGTAAGGCGAATTCTCACTGTTCTCCTTTCGCGGCTTGCAATCGCTTCGAGTGTCGCCGCGGCCGGGCGAGGCGTGGGCTGAGACTTCGTGAAGGAGTGGTTACGGGATGGTGAACGCGACGAGGGCGCTAAAGAACCTCGAGCGAGGCTCGGCGCCGCCCCTCGGCCTCGAAGAAGCGGAAGAGCGCGTACCCAGCGGTGCCGTAGACCGCGCCAATCGCCAGCTCCCTCCAGACGAGCCCGGCGACCG
>DASQWP010000074.1:0-2274 GCA_035640195.1 Gaiellaceae bacterium
GACGGCCGCGCTCGCGCTCGTCCTCGTCGGCGCAGGCGTTCTCGCGCTCATGCGCCGCCGGCCGGCGTTCGTGGCGGTGGCGCTGCTCTCGCTCCTCATTCCGCCCCTCCTCCTGATCGTCGTGCGGTCGGGGAGCGAGCCTGGGCTCTCGCCCCGGCACCTGATCTACGCGCTCCCGCTTGCAGCGGCGCTCATCGGTGCCGCGGTCGCCCGTGCCCTTCGAGACCGAGGCACGGCTGTGCGGGCGGGCGCGCTCGCCCTCCTCGCCGCGCTCGTGCTCATTGCTCCGCTCGGAGGCATCCGCGACCCTCGCGAGTGGCACAACGACGTGCTCGGGGGCGGGCCGCCCGACGTCGCCCTCGGGAGCGAGGAGCGTCTCGCTGCGCCCGCCGCCTGGCTGCAGGAGACGGTCGAGGAGGGAAACGTGCTCTACCCGTACTCGGCGGTCTTCCTGGCCGGACTCCCCACGACGGGCGAGGCGCACGTGCTGCCCTATTCGCAGCGCATACTCATCCTCCGCGCGATGGAGCGGATCGAGGCGCCGGTCCAGCGGATCGTCGTCTCCGTCCCAGTCGGGCCCGCCTCGCTCGACCTCGACGGGCTCGAGCGCCGGCTCGGGCGCCGCTTCGACGCGCATCCGTTCGACGGCTGGCTCTTCGTCGAGGGCACGGGCCCGTTCGCGGACGACCGCTCCGTCCTCGCAGGGATCTATCACGCGCTCAGGGCCGCGCGCGACTCAATTGCGGGCTCGCGGTACGAGCTCGACTGGTACTTCCGCGTGACGCTGTCCGCTCTCTGCGGCTCCGTGCGGGAGTACGGCGACGGCTGCCCGCCGCAGCCCGCGTCGTAGCTCCGGCACTAGTCTCTCGTCGGGACGAACCAGTAGCCGCCGTCCTCCTCGATCCGCTCGGCGAGCCCGGGGTCGCAGGGAACCCGCACGATGCGCACGCCGTCCACCGCCGGCGGATCGCGCGTGGAGCCGAGCACGCCTTCGGCCCGACCCGGGGGCACGAGCACGAAGGCGTCGTCGCAGCTGACAGCCTCCTCCCGCGGTAGCCGCAGGAACGGGTGTCCGGGCAGGTACCACGAGACCGGCGAGCGCAGGGCGTAGGCGCTCCCGAGCTGGACGTGCTCGTGCGCCCCGCCGAAGACTGCAACGGGATCGCCGAAGCGCCAGCCCGCGGCGACGAGCGCGTCGGCGATGCGGTCGTAGTCCGGCGGCGCGAGCGTCCGCTCGTGGACGAGCCCCGCAGCGGCCAGGGCGACGGCGGCGACTCCCGCGCCGACCGCCGCCGGCCGGGGCAGCGACGCGAGCGCCCCCGCGACCGCCACGCAGGCGAACGGGGCGGCGCAGAGCACGTTCCTGGTGGTGAAGACGTCCGCTCCCGCCAGCCAGAGAAGCGTCGCGAGCGCCACCGGCAGGACGGCGAGAGCGGCGGCGAGCCGTCCCGCCTCCGTGCGCGCGAGCGCCCAGCTCCCCGCGAGCACCACGACGAGGACCGCGACCCGGGCGACGGCCTCGCCCGCGCTCAGCCCCACGTCCGCCGTGGCGACGTAGAGCGGCCCCGCGTTCCAGAAGAACGCCGAGTAGACCGAGAGAGCCTTCAGGAGGTCGAAGTCCTCGATCCAGGTGAAGCGGTCGTTTCCGTACTGGTCGAGAAACCAGGGGAGCCAGAGGAGGAAGGGGACGAGGCCGGCCACGCACGCGGCCGTCACGCGGAGGCTTCGCCCCCAGACGAGCCCGGCGACCACGAGGAGGGCGAAGAAGTAGTGCGTCAGGACGCCCGCGGCCACGCACGCCGCAAGCGCGAGCAGCCGCAGCCGGTCCGGCCGCGCCGCCGCCGCCTCGAGCGCGAAGGCGAATCCGACGGAGAGGAGGGCGAAGAGGGCGTAAGCGCGAAGCTCGTGGCCGCGGGCGACGAGCTGGGCGCCGAGTGCGAGGAGGAGGCCGGCTGTCGCGGCCGCCCAGAGCGGCAGGCTGCGGCGCGCGTAGACGACCACGAGCGCGGCCGTGAGAGCGCCGGCGAGCACGGAGAGGAAGCGCACCGCCTCCACGGAGAGGCCGGCGTGGTGCGCGGCCCAGCCGAGGACGTACCAGGCGGGCGGAGTCGACTCCGTCTCCGCGACCCGGCCGAGGGCGTCACCTGGGGAAGGCTCGACGAGGATCCGGGCCGAGGCGATCTCGTCCTGCCAGAGCGGGTAACCGAGCGCGGGGGGAATGCGGACGCCGGCCGCCAGGAGCGCGACGAGGATCGCGACGGCCAGGGTCGCGCG
>DASQWP010000075.1:0-7478 GCA_035640195.1 Gaiellaceae bacterium
ACGATGCCCATCAGCTCCCAATGACCGGTGGTGGTGTCCTTCCCCTTGGAGCGCGGGACGAGGCGCCCGGCGATCGCGGGCGCGCGCGGCTGCGGAGGGCATCCCTCGAGCTCGTCGACGTTCCCGAGCCCGAGCTGCTCGAGGTTGGGGAGGTCGAGACCGCCCACGGCCCGGCCGACGTTTCCGAGCGTGTGCGACCCTTCGTCGCCGTACTCCGCGGAGTCTGGCAGCTCGCCCGCTCCAACCGCGTCCAGCACGATGACGCAGGCGCGCGGCATGGGACTATTCTATTGAGGCAATGGACGCCGTCCTCGGCATCATCGGCATCGCTCTCTGGATCGTCGCCGTCATCGCGCTCGCAGCGGCGGTCACCTACGTCGTGGTGAAGGTCAGCCCGGGCAACGGGGACGCGAAGCCGAAGCCCGAGCCCGAGGCGTAGGCCGGCTGCCTAGACCGGCTCGAGCGGAAGGACTTCCGCAAGAGGCGCGTACGAAAGCCCGTGGGCCTCGGCGACCGCCTCGTACGTGAGCTTCCCATCGAAGACGTTGACCCCACGGGCGAGGGCGGGGTCGCGGGAGATGGCCTCGCGAACGCCGTGCTCGGCGATCGCCTCCACGTATGGCAGCGTCACGTTCGTGAGAGCGAAGGTCGACGTCACCGGCACCGCGCCCGGCATGTTCGACACACAGTAGTGCGTGACGTCGTCGACGACGTAGACGGGGTCGGAGTGGGTCGTCGGGCGAGACGTCTCGAAGCAGCCGCCCTGGTCGATCGACACGTCCGCGATGACCGCGCCCTCCTTCATGTGGGCGATCATCTCTCTCGTCACGAGCTTCGGCGCCCGCGCGCCCGGGATGAGCACGGCGCCGATGACCACGTCCGCCTCGAGCACGGAGTTCTCCACCTCGAGGGCGCTCGAGTAGACGAGCTCCACGCGCCCGGAGAGGATCTCCTCGAGGTGCCGCAGGCGATCGACGGACTTGTCCAGGATCCGAACCTGCGCGCCCAGCCCGAGCGCGATGACGGCGGCGTTGTAGCCGACCATGCCGCCCCCGATGATCACCACCTTGCCGGGGGCGACGCCGGCGACCCCGCCGAGCAGGAGCCCGCGCCCGCCGAGCGGCTTCTCGAGGAAGTAGGAGCCCGCCTGCGCCGCCAGCCGGCCCGCGACCTCGCTCATCGGAGCCAGCAGCGGCAGCTGGCGGTCGTCCGTCTCGACCGTCTCGTACGCGATGGACGTCGCACCGCTTTCGAGGAGCGCGTGGGTGAGCTCCTCGTCGGCGGCCAGGTGCAAGTACGTGAAGAGGACGAGCCCCTCGCGCAGACGGCCAAACTCCTCCGGAAGGGGTTCCTTCACCTTGAGGACGAGGTCGCTCGAGGCCCACACCTCCTCGACGGAAGCGAGCCGAGCGCCGACGGCCTCGTACTCCGAGTCGGGAAAGGCGCTGCCCGCGCCCGCTCCTGCCTCGACGAGGACGTCGTGGCCGCGCCCGCGCAGCTCGCGTGCGCCGGCGGGCGTGAGCGCGACCCGGTACTCGTCCTGCTTGATCTCCTTGGCGACGCCGATCTGCAAGGCGCGCCAACGATATCTCAGGGCACGAGGGTGCGAGCCAGGCGGCCGGCGGCGTAGGCGGCCGCGAAGAACCGGGGATCCTCGTCCGGCCCGCGCCCCATGTGCGAGAGAGGGAGTCCCTCGCACGCCTCCCGCCAGTCCGAGACGTCGACCGGCTCGACTGCGCCCACCGTGGAGGGGACGCTCACTCCCTCCGGCCAGGCGATCTTGACCGGGCCGAGGCAAAGCTCGATCGCGGCGAGCGTGTGATGCGAGACGCCGCGATGGCGCTCGCGCGGGTCGGCGTCCGAGATGCGCGAAGCCAGGATCGGCGTTCCGCCGAGGGCGCTCGCGGCGTTCGCCGCGTCCGCGGCGGCGACACCGCCGTGACCGTAGCGGGTGCCCGTTCCCGCGATCCCGGGGCCGATGGAGCACACGACCGCCTCGACCCCCTCCCGCGCGCACCAGAGGAGCGCGGAAGCGACGGTGACGCAGGCGACGTCGCCGTCCAGGGACGGGCCTGCGGAGAGCGCCGCTCGCAGGAAACCATCGGCCCGCAGGGCACGAACGGTGTCGGAGAGCGAGACCGGAAGCGCGCCCCCGGCGAGCTGGACGTAGGCGACGGCGAGCTCGCGCCCGAGGCCGGCGCAGGCCGGGGCGAGCTGGCTATGTAGCGAGCAGCAGACCACCGGCATCCCCGCCAGGGCGTCCGGCCACCCCTCGGCGTCCTCCTCCGCATGGAGGACGGCGTGCTGGAGCGGCGTGTACGGCAACTTCATCACGTGCGCGCCGCGCTCGGGCGCGAGGCCGAGGCCGCGGGTGAGGTTCGCATGGAGGACGTCGAAGCCGCCCGAGCCGAGGCCGAGCTCGACCGCCTGGACGTTGACGAGGACGTCGTCGCCGCGTACGACCGCGCCCGTCATCCTCGGGTAGGCGACGCACGGGCGGCCGTCGACCTCGAGGCGCACGAGGCCTTCGTGGCGCTCGGTGACTGCGGTGACGGTCCCGCGCCTAAGCGTCAGCGGCACGGGCGGCGTCCACGAGCTCGAGGGTCACGCCGACCATGCCCTCGAGGTCGGCGACGGCGATCTCCTCCTCCGCGGTGTGCACCTTCGACATGCCGTTCGCCATGTTCACGCAGGGAACGCCGGCGGCGTTGAAGACGTTCGCGTCGGCTCCGCCGCCGACCGCGACCTCCCGCGGCTCGTACCCGGCGCGCTCGAGGGCTGCCTTCGCGAGGAGAAGGGCCGGATTGTCCGGCGCGAGCCGGTAGCCCAGGTACTTCTCCTCCACAGTCGTCTCCACCTCGCACTCGGCCACCGTGGCAGCGAACGTGAAGCAGTCGAGCATCTCCTGGACGAGCTCGGCGAGCTTGCCCGCGTCGCGCGAGCGCGCCTCCGCAGCGAGCGCACAGCGCGCCGGGATCACGTTCCGCGCCGAGCCGCCCTCGATGCGTCCGACGTTTGCGGTCGTCTCCTCGTCGATCCGTCCCAGCCGCAGGTCGGCCACCGCCTTCGCCGCGGCGAAGATCGCGGAGCGTCCATCCTCGGGGTTGATGCCCGAGTGCGCCGGACGGCCGGTGAAGACAGCGTCCAGAGTGCATCCGGACGGGGCCGCGACGACGACGTCGCCGACCGAGCCCGAGTAGTCGTAGACGAAGCCGAGTCCCGCCTCGAGGCGCGAGTGGTCGAACTCCTTGGCGCCCTCGAGCCCAGTCTCCTCGCGCGTCGTGAAGAGAAGCTCGACGCCGGCTCGCGGCCGTCCCTCCGCCAGGAGGAGGCGCGCGGCCTCGAGCAGGACGGCCACGGCAGCCTTGTTGTCCGCGCCGAGGATGGTTCCGGCCGCGTTCCGGACGACGCCGTCCTCGACAAGAGGCTCGATCGGGCCGGTCGGCGGCACGGTGTCCATGTGTGCGCAGACGAAGATCGACGTGCCGCCCTCCTCGGTCGCCGGCAACCGCGTGAGGAGATTCCCGCTTTCGTCCTCCTCGGCGGTGAGCCCGAGCCGCCGCAGGTAGTCGCGCACATAGTCTGCGACGGCGGCCTCCTCTCCGGACGGGCTGGGGATGGCAGCGAGCTCGAGGAAGACGGGCAGGACTTCGGAGGCCCAAGTCGTCTTCACCCGCGCGATTCTACGAGTTACTGTTGGAGCGGCCGATGATCGTGGACGCGCAAGATCTGATCCAGACGACGCTACTCGGAGAGGCGGCCGAGAACGCGCCGCTGGGCATCTTCGTCGCGGACGACGAGATGGGCTACGTCGCCGTGAACCGGCGCGCGTGCGAGCTCCTCGGCTACGAGAGGGAAGAGCTGCTTTCGCTCACGATCGCAGACGTCAGTCCCGTCCCGCCGAGCCTGCAAGAGTATGGGGTGATGATCGCGCACGGCGAGCTGAGCGGGAGGTCGCGGCTCCTGCGCAAGGACGGGAGCGAGATCGACATCGAGTACTGGGCTTTCTCCACGCAAGTCGCGCAGATGACGGTCTTCGTCGGCTTCGCCCGCCCGCTCGCTGAGCCGGCTTAAAGCCCGCTCACCTTCGGCGCACTTCGAGCACGATCGACGTACCACCCGTGCGTCGGTGGAGGTTACGCTCAAAGCGGGTGGTGGCACGGGGTGGCCCCAGGCGCGCGATGTAGCCATGACTGCATGGACTTCCCCGGCTTCCCTGGGCGTAGGGGGAGGAGGTGCGCAAGCATGCCTCCCGTGCCGTCGTGGCCGCGGTCGGCGCCATCGCGCTCGCGGCTACGGTCGCGGCGCTCGTGGACCGTAGGCCGGCGTCTGCGGAGCAGTCGCAAACAGCCCGCGCAACGCCGGTGCAGTCAGCGGGCGAGCGCCGCTCGGTCCCACCGTGCGAATCGAGTCAGCTCCACTTCCGCATCGACGTCGTCGACATCCCGGCTGCGGTCCTCGAACACGTCGGCGGGCCATTCTGCTCCCGGGCCGATCTCCCGCTGAGGGTTCGCATCGTGCCGAGGGCAGGACAGGCTCAGGGCGAGCTCTTCGGACCCGAAGGAATCCTCGGTGGGACGTTCGCGGCCGGCGAGGAGCACGTCGCGGGTTTTCACTACAGGCCGACATGCGAAGAACGGGGCCCGTTCGTCGCCGTCGCGGTCACGGGCCGTTTCGCGGCGGGACGCGAGATCCCGACCGACGAGCCGTGTTTCCCGGCTGTCCAGCGGAAGGTCGTCGCCCTCGGCCCAGGGCGCGACGCGGACGCTGTACGCGTCGAGGCACTCGCGCACGCGTTCACCGTCCGAGTGGCGCTCCCACGAGCGGCTCAGGTGACGATCGCCCTGTGGGATGTGTTCGGCGCCGTCATCCGCGTGCTGGACGACGAGATCGGTCGTCGCGACTGTCACCGGCACGGCGAGACCGACGTCTGCGTCTACCACTTTCCGATTCGCGATACGCACTCGCCCGGCATGTGGCGCGTCGTGATCCGCAAGACGTCGCCCGAGCCGGCGACCGTGCGCTTCCGGATCGCCTTCGAGGCCGTCCGCTAGGAACGGCCGGCCGCAGCCGCCACTCGGCCGCGTGCCCTCGCGCGCTCCAGGGCGGCGCCCACGAACTCGCGAAAGAGCGGGGCCGGGCGCGTCGGGCGCGACTTGAACTCGGGGTGGAACTGGCTGGCGACGAACCAGGGATGGTCGGGCAGCTCGAGGATCTCCACGAGTCGGCCCTCCTGGTACGTCCCCGAGACGACGAGGCCCGCCTCGACGAGCCGCGGGCGGAAGTGGTTGTTGACTTCGTAGCGGTGCCGGTGGCGCTCGTAGATCACGTCCTCGCCGTACGCGGCCTGCGCGCGCGTCCCCTCCGCCAAGTCGACCGGCTGGGCACCCAGGCGCATCGTGCCGCCGAGGTCCTCGATCTCCTTCTGCTCGGGGAGGAGGTCGATGACCGGGTAGGGCGTCTCCGGGTCCATCTCGGTCGAGTTGGCGCCGTCCAGCCCGACGACGTGGCGGGCGTACTCGGAGATGGCGACGTGCATCCCCAGGCAGATGCCGAGGTAGGGAATCCCCCGCTCGCGCGCGACGCGGCAGGCGGTGATCTTGCCCTCCCAACCGCGCGAGCCGAATCCGCCCGGGACGAGCACCCCGTCCACCTGCTCGAGCTCCGCCACGGCTTCCTCCAGGCTCATGCCCTCGGCGTCGACCCAGCGCACGTTCACGGTCGTACCGTGATGGATGCCCGCATGCTTGAGCGCCTCGTGCACGGACAGGTATGCGTCCTGGAGCTTCACGTACTTGCCCACGAGCGCGATCTCGACCTGCCCCTCCCGTGCGCCGATCTTCTGCGCGAGGAGCTCCCATTCGCCCAGCTCGGCCTCGCCTTCGGGGAGCCCAAGCCGGCGGCAGACCAGCCGGTCGAGCCCCTCCTCCCGGAGCGCCCGCGGGACCAGGTAGACGTCGCTCACGTCCTCGTTCGAGACGACCGCCTCGGCGTCGACGTCGGCGAACAGCGCGATCTTTTCGCGGATGTCGTAGGAGATGCGGTCGGCCGAGCGGCAGACGACGACGTCGGGATGGATACCGATGCGACGCAGCTCGTTCACCGAATGCTGCGTCGGCTTCGTCTTCAGCTCGCCCGCCGACTCGATGAAGGGCACGAGCGTGACGTGCAGGTAGAGGACGTTCTCCGCCCCGGCCTCGCGGCGGAACTGGCGGATGGCCTCCAGGAAGGGAAGCGACTCGATGTCGCCCACCGTGCCCCCGATCTCCGTGATCACGACGTCGGTGTCGCTCGCGGCCGCCACGCGGCGGATCCGCTCCTTGATCTCGTTCGTGACATGGGGGATGACCTGGACGGTCGAGCCGAGGTACTCGCCCTTCCGCTCCTTGCGGATGACCGAGTACCAGATCGACCCCGAGGTGTGGTTCGCGTTGCGGGAGAGGTTCTCGTCCACGAAGCGCTCGTAGTGGCCGATGTCCAGGTCCGTCTCGGCCCCGTCCTCGGTCACGAACACCTCGCCGTGCTGGAAGGGGCTCATCGTGCCCGGGTCGACGTTCAGGTAGGGGTCGAACTTCTGCACGGACACGGAGAGTCCACGCGCCTTGAGCAGGCGACCGAGGGAGGCGGCGGTGATGCCCTTGCCGAGGGACGAGACGACCCCGCCGGTCACGAAGACGTACTTCGTCGGCCGCGGCCTCATCGAGGCCTCCCGAACGCGTCCAGCTCGCGCAGCACCGGCGTCCGCTCGATCAGGTCGCCGAGTGAGCGCCGTTCTCCCAGGACGGTCAGCCCCGCGAGCGCTGCGATCGCGACCCACCGACCCCTGCCGTGGAAGCGGTCCACGGAATTCAAGCCTAGCACGGCCCCAAGCGCATTCGATCCGGCGTCCCCGAGCATCACCCTCTCGCGGAGATCGTAGGGAAGCAGGAGGACGGCGAGGCCGAGCGGCGCGCGGAGCGCCAGAGCTCCGGCGAGGTACGCCTTCAGCGCGCGCCCGGGCTTCGTGTCCAGCTGGTTGAGCGTGTTGGCGGCGAGCGCGACGAGCAGGGCGCCGCTCAGGCTCTGCGTGCGCCAGAGGCCGGCGAGCGGGATGCCGACGAGCTTGAGCACGCCGGTCGTCCGCCGCGCGCGCAGATGGGCGCGGAAGCCGCGCTCCTCCCCGCCGAAGACGTCGTCCAGGAAGCCGAGGAGCATCACGAGGGTGATACCCGGATCACCGCTCCGAAGCGTCGTCCAGCCGACCAGCGGCAAGCGCAGCCCACGGTGGTTGACCGCGAGCGGTCCGGAGGCGAGGAGCGCGTCCAGGAGTTGACGGCCCCGGTGGAGGAAGCCGGCTACATCGCGCCGCGTCGGGCGGTGGTCGAGATCGAGCTCGACCTCCTCGAACGCGAGGCCTGCGCGCAACGCGTCGATGGTCATGCGGACCTCGCACCCGAACCCGGGCGCGAGCGGGAAGCAAGCCGTGCGCGCCCGCTCGG
>DASQWP010000076.1:0-2854 GCA_035640195.1 Gaiellaceae bacterium
GGCTTCGGCGATCACGTCCGGCGTCAGCCGCAGCACGAAGGGGGTTACTTCGAAGAACTTCATCGCCTTCCCCTCCGGAGAGACCTCCAGGTGGCCGGACACCAGTCCCGCGGCCTCGAGCCGCTGCAGGTGCATGTGCACGAGCGGACGGCTCAGGTGCACTTCCCGCGCGAGCAGGCTGACGTGGATCCGCCCGCCCCCGCGAGAGAGGGCGGCCAGGATTCGCAGCCTGTGCGGATTCGAGAGAGCCGCCAGCACTTGAACCAGCCGGCTTCCGGAGAGCCGTGTCAGGTCTGTGTCAGGTCCCTTGCTCATATGTAAGAAAAAACTTACATGCGCAGGACCAAGCTGTCAACCGGCGAGCTCCAGCGGCGCCGGCTCAGCCCTCGAGGGCGGCGAGCGCGCGCCGCGCGGGCGCGAGGGCCTGGGGCTCCTCGAGCACGGGCGCGAAGAGATCTCCGTGGCGCTCCACGCGGGCGAGCGCCTCGCCCATCCCGAAGCTGCGCGGCGTCACCTTCGCCGTCAGCTCCTCCCAGCCGAGCGGCGTCGAGACCGGGGCGCCCGGCTTCGGGCGCACCGAGTAGACGCTCGCGATCGTCTTTCCCCACCCGTTCTGGCGGGCGTCGAGGAAGACGCCGCGCCGCTTCGCCTTCCGCCACTCCGTCGTGACCAGGCCCTCGTGGCGCCTTGCGAGGAGCCCGGCTGCGTCCTCGGCGAACTCTCGCGCCGATTCGTGCGTCGAGCGGCGCGTGACCGGCACGAGGACGTGGATCCCGTCGGCTCCGCTCGTCTTCACGTATCCGCGGAGCCCGACCTCCTCCAGCAAGCCGCGAACGAGGTGGGCTACTTCCACGGCGAGCCGGAAGCCGCCGTCGGGCGGGTCGAGGTCGAAGAGGACGAAGTCGGGCCGGTCGGGCTTGTCCACGCGCGAGTACCAGGCGTTCATGTCGATGCAGTGCATCTGCACCATCCAGAGGAGCGCGAGCTCGTCGTTCACGAGCGGGAAGCGGACCATGCGCGACTCGCCCTCTCGCGGCCACGTGCGGAAGCGCCGCGTCGGGATCCACTCCGGCATGCCCTTCGGCGCGTCCTTCTGGAAGAAGAAGCCGCGCTCGGCTCCCTCGCGGAAGCGCTTCATCGTGAACGGCCGGTCGCGCAGGTGCGGGACGAGGACGGGGGCAATCGCGCGGTAGTAGTCCCAGAGGTCGCCCTTCGTGATCCCGTCGCCGGGAAAGAGGACGCGGTTCGCGCTCGAGAGGCGAACCGTGCGCTTCCCACGCTCGGCGACGCGCTCCTCCGCGGGTCCCGCCATGCCGACAGCATGCCCGCTACGGTGGGCGGATGGCAGCCCCAGCCGAGGTCGAGGTCGAGCGGCCGGCCGGCCGTGCCCGCGTCGAGGAGGAGAAGCCCTGGATCGTCATCGTCTGGAACGACCCGATCAACCTCATGTCGTACGTCACGTTCGTCCTCCAGAAGCTCTTCGGCTACTCGCGGGAGAAGGCGACGCGGCTGATGCTCCAGGTGCACCACGAAGGGAAAGCGGTCGTCTCCAGCGGCACCCGGGAGAAGGCCGAGCACGACGTCTCCCGCCTGCACGCCCACGGCCTCTGGGCGACGATGAGGCAGGACTGACGTCAGGTGTTCCGCCGGCCGATCGAGCGAACCCGAGACGGCGACTTCCGCCTGGCGCTCTCGGGTGAGGAGCGCGAGCTGCTCCGCGGGCTCCCCGCTCAGCTCCGTTCGCTGCTCGAGGCCGATCCCGCCGACCCCGCTCTGCGGCGGCTCTTCCCGCCCGCGTACGAGGAGGATCCCGAGGACGAGGCCGAGTACCGCAGGCTGATGGGCGAGGAGCTCCTCGACGGGCGCCGAGCGGCGCTCGAGACGCTCGAGACGACCGCCGGCCGGGACCGGCTCTCCGAGGAGGACGTCCACGCGTGGATCGGGGCGCTCAACGATCTCCGCCTAGTCCTCGGGACGCGTCTGGACGTGACGGAGGACGTCTACGAAGGCGAGCCCGACCCGCGCGATCCCCTCGCGCCCGAGCTCGCCGTCTACGGGTACCTGACCTGGCTCCAGGACTCCCTGGTCAGCGCGGTAGCAGACGCGTTCCCGTCGCCTTGAACGAGGCCACGACGGCCTCGCCCTCGCGCAGGCCGAGCCGCTCTGCGGAGGCGGTCGTGATCTCGGCCGTGAAGGGTCCCGTGTTGACGCGGACGCGGTTGCCGAGGACGACCAGCGAGCGCACGGTCCCCGAGACGTGGTTGAGCGCCGAGTCGGAGGGCGCCTCGCGCGCCAGCGAGATCTCCCAGGGGTAGACGACGACCCCGACCTCGCCGCGCGCGTCGTCGGTCGAGTAGAGGAGTGTCCCGTCCACGAGCGTGACCTCGGTGAGCCCGTCCCGAGCCTGGCGGGCATGCCCCCAGAGGACGTTGCCGCCGGCGAAGCGCGCCACGAACGGGTCGCCGGGCGCCGAGACGAGCTCCGCCGGGGAGCCGAGCTGGAGCAGCTCTCCCTCGACGAGGACGCCCACGCGGCCGGCGAGCGCAGCCGCATCCTCGAAGTCGTGCGTGACGAGGAGAGTCGGGAGGTCGAAGCTGCGCAGGAGCTCGTGCAGCTCGCCGCGAACGCGGGCGCGGGTCTCGGCGTCGAGGGCGGCGAGCGGCTCGTCGAGCAGGAGCAGGCCGGGGTCGCGGGCGAGCGCCCGCGCGAGCGCGACCCGCTGGCGCTCGCCGCCCGAGAGCTCGCCCGGACGGGCCCCGGCGAGATGGCGGAGGTGGAAGCGGTCGAGCAGCTCCGCGGCCCGCGCCCGCCCGCCGAAGGCGACGTTCTCGGCCACCGTCAGGTGGGGGAAGAG
>DASQWP010000077.1:0-9035 GCA_035640195.1 Gaiellaceae bacterium
ATATCGGATAGGTACCCAGGGATGGCCGAGACCCGGTCGTCCTCGGAGGAGCGGCGGCCCGGGGGCACACTCCGGGCCGCCGCCGTCTCTCGGCAGTTCGAGGGAGTGCGCGCCCTCGAGGGCGTGACCCTCGAGCTCCAACGGCACGAGGTCGTCGGGCTGATCGGCCCCAACGGGGCCGGCAAGACCACGCTCGTCAACCTCATCACGGGCTTCGACTTCCCGAGCTCCGGCACGGTGGAGCTCGAAGGGACCGACATCACCCCCTGGCCTCCGCATCGGCGCTCGCGCGCGGGCCTCGCGCGGACCTTCCAGCAGGGACACGTCTTCCGCGGCCTCACGGTGCGCGAGAACGTCGAGGTGAGCGCGCTCGGGGTCGGAGCGCGTCCGCAGGAGGCCCGCCGCCGCGCGGACGAGCTCCTCGGCATGCTCGGCCTGGCCGGGCGGGCGGACCAACCGGCCGCGATCCTCCCTCACGGAGACGAGCGTCTCCTGGGCGTCGCGAGGGCTCTGGCGAGCGAGCCGCGCTTCCTCCTGATGGACGAGCCAGCCGCCGGCCTGCACCAAGCCGAGGTGACCGAGTTTGCCGAGGTCGTGCGCCGCGTCCGCGACGAGCACGAGACGGGCGTCCTCCTCATCGATCACAACATCGGGCTGATCATGGACGTCTGCGACCGGATCCACGTGCTCGACCAGGGGAAGACGCTCGCGGAGGGAGATCCGGCGGAGGTCCGGCGGAACGTCGCCGTCGCCGCCGCCTACCTCGGCCGCCGGAACGGGGGAGACGAAGAGTGAGCGGGGCGCCGGCCCCGCTGCTCGAGGTGGAGGGCCTCGAGGTTCGCTACGGGCGCGTGCCCGCCGTGCGTGGACTCTCGTTAGCGGCGGAGCGCGGCGAGGTCGTCGCCCTCGTGGGGCCCAACGGCGCCGGCAAGTCGACGACCCTGCACGCGATCATGGGCCTCGTCCCTCCGTCCGGAGGCGACGTCCGCCTGCACGGACGCTCGACGGTCGGCCTCGCGCCGGAGGCCGTCGCGCGCTCCGGCATCGCGCTCGTGCCGGAGGGACGGCATGTCTTCCCGCACTTCACGGTCGAGGAGAACCTTCGCCTCGGTCTCGTCGCCCGCAGGGCGAAGGACGGCGCTCACGAGGATCTCCGGCGCGTGTACGAGCTCTTCCCAGTCGTCGAGGAGTTCCGCGGCCGCCCCGCCGGCTTGCTCTCCGGCGGGCAGCAGCAGCAGCTCGCCATCGCCCGCGGTCTGGTGGCTCACCCGGACGTGCTGCTTCTCGACGAGCCGTCGCTCGGCCTCGCGCCCTCCCTGGTCGACACGGTCTTCGACACCCTCGCCGAGGTTCGCAGCCAGGGGGTCGCAGTCGTGCTGGTCGAGCAGCGCGCCCAGCTCGCGATCGGCTTCGCCGACCGAGCCCATGTGATCGCCAACGGCGAGCTCCGGCTGACGCTCGGCCCCGAGCAGGCCGACGACACGGCGCTCCTCACGCAGGCCTACTTCGGCTGAGCATGTGAGTACGCTCCAGACACTCGTCGACGCCGTCGCCCTCGGCTCGCTCTACGCCCTCGTGGCGATGGGCATTGCCCTCATCTTCGGCGTCATGCGCCTCGTCAACTTCGCGCACGGGGAGCTGCTGACCGCCGGCGCCTACGCGCTCTTTCTCACCAACGACCTGCCGCTCGCCGTCTCCATCGTCGTCCTGTTCGCGACCGTGGCTGCATTCGCCCTCGCCATGGAGACGGCGGTGCGACCCCTCCGAACGGCCTCCCCGGCCGCGATGCTGGTCACGACCTTCGCGATCAGCTTTCTCCTCCAGAGCGTGTTCCTGCTCGTGTGGGGCTCGCAGGGCGACAACGCCGGGATCCTCCCGGAGCTCAACCGGGCCGTGGACGTCGGCGGCCTGCGGATCCGCTGGGTGACGATCGCCTCCATCGGCGTGGGGGCGCTCCTGCTGGCCGGAACCGCGCTCCTTCTGAACAGGACGACGATCGGACTCCAGATGCGGGCGGCGGCCCACGACTTCCAGACCGCGCGACTTCTCGGCGTGCGCGCGAACAACGTCATCCGCTTCGCCTTCCTGCTGGCAGCCGTGCTCGCGGCGACCGCCACGCTCATGCTGGTCGTCCAGCGGCCGCTCGTGACTCCGACGTTCGGCTTCGCGGTCGTGATCCCCGCGCTCGTCGGCGTGGTCGTGGGCGGCCTCGACCGGCTGACGAGCGCGACGCTCGGCGGCTTCGCCATCGGCTTCGGGACGTCCGTCCTCGGAGACGTCCTCCCGGCGGACGGGCGCGTGTTCCTGCCGTCGGTCGTCTTCGCGCTCGTGATCCTGGTGCTCCTCCTGAGGCCGAGCGGCCTCTTCACCCGCGCACGGGCCGCAGCGGAGCGCGTATGAGGCGTCTGGCCGGCCTCTCGGAGCTCGCCGGACCCGTGCTCCTGCTCGTGCTCGTGGCCGTCCTCGGGAGCCTCGCGTCGCGTTCGATCCAGGTCGAGTTCCGCTCGGCCCTCGTCTCGGCGACGATCGTGATCGCCCTCTACGTCTTCATCGGCAACTCGGGCGTGGTCTCCTTCGGCCACGTGAGCTTCGTGGCCGTCGGCGCGTTCGCCGCGGGCCTGGTCACGGTGCCCGAGGCGTTGAAGCTGTCCGCGAGCCCGGAGCTCTATCCGTTCATCGCGAGTGCCGAGGTGGGAAACGCGGCCTCGCTCGCCATCGCCGCCGCCGTCGGAGGCGTCTATGCGTTCCTCGTCGGCGTGCCGCTCATGCGGCTCTCGGGCCTCGCGGCGGGCATCGCCACCTTCGCGGTGCTCGAGATCACCCACAACGTCCTGCGCAACTGGCCGAAGATCGGGCCCGGCGCGAAGACCCTCCCGCTCGTTCCGGAGACGAGCAGCTTCCTCCAGGTCACGCTCGGCGCTGTGGCTGTTGCGGCGATCGCCTTCGCCTACCAGCGCAGCCGGCCGGGACGTCTCCTGCGGGCGGCGCGGGAGGATCCGGCCGCCGCTCAGGGGAGCGGCGTGAACATCCACCGCCAGCGGCTCCTCGCGTTCACGCTCAGCGGCGCTCTCGCCGGATTCGGCGGCGGGCTCCTCGTCCACCTCCTCGGCTCGATCACGACCGAGCAGGTCTACATCGACCTCGCCTTCATCACGCTGGCGATGCTCATCGTCGGGGGAATGTCGAGCCTCTGGGGCGCGGTCGTCGGCGCGCTCCTCGTGAGCGGCCTGAACTCCTTCCTGGCCGAGGCCGAGCGCGGACTGGGCAGCGTCGACTTGCCGACGGGGACCCGCCTCGTCACGCTGGGCTTCCTCATGGCTGCCACGCTGCTCTTCCGGCCCGCGGGCCTGACCGGCGGACGCGAGCTTCAGCTCCGGAAAGCGCTGGCGCGCTTTCCGGAGAAGTGGGGAAAGGAGCGCCCAGCATGAGGGTGTGCATCGTCGGGTGCGGGGCCGTCGGCTCGCTCTTTGCGGCAAGCCTGGCGCGGCTCGACGACGTGGACGTTTGGGCGTACGACCTCGACGCCGAGCACGTTCGCGCCGTAAACGAGAACGGGCTGCGGCTCTCCGGCGCGGGCGAGCTGGTCGGGCACCTGCGGGCCACCACCGACGCCTCCGAGCTTCCGCCCTGCGACTTCGGCATCGTCGCCACGAAGAGCATGCACACCGACGCGGCTCTCCGCGCCGCCGCGCACGCGCTGGCCGGTGGCTCCGTCTGCTCGGTGCAGAACGGGGTCGGCAACGAGGAGACGATCGCCGAGCACGTCCCGTCGGTGATCCGGGGCACGACCTTCCCGGCCGGCCGCATCGTCGAGCCCGGGCACGTGCAGTGGGACGTCAGCGGGGACACCACGATCGGACCTTTCGAGCCCAGCCCGGCGCCGACTGAGGAGATCGAGCGTCTCGCCGAGGCGTGCACGCGGGCGGGCATGCCGACGCAGGCGGTCGCGGACGCCCGCGGCCCGCAGTGGCGCAAGGTGATCTTCAACGCGGCCACGAACCCGGTCGGAGCGCTCACCGGGCTCACCCACGGGCAGGTCTGCGAGGACGAGAGCTTGCGCCGCCTCGTGAGCGTCCTCGTGGACGAGGGCAAGGCGGTGGCCGGGGCGCAGGAAATCGAGCTCGACGCGGATCCCGAGGAGCTCATCGACTACGCGGCCCGCCCCGACGTCGCCTACGGGCACAAGGCGAGCATGCTCCAGGACGTGGAGGCTCGGCGGCAGACGGAGATCGACTACCTGAACGGCGGTATCGTCCGCTTCGGGCGGGAGCACGGCGTGTCGACGCCTCTGAACGAAGCGGTGGTCGCGCTCGTCAAGGGACTGGAGCTGTCGTGGCAGCGGTGAGCGCAGACGTCGAGCGCCGTTACGGGAACATCAGGCGGGCGCTCGCCGAGAACGACCTCGACGCAGCCGTCGTCGCCGGAAGCGAGTACACGGGCTTCGAGGGTGCGGTCACCTACCTCTCCGGGTTCGTGATCGTGCACCGGTACGCGTACGTGCTCCTGCCGCTCGAGGGCGACCCGGCGATCGTCTTCCCGGCCGAGGCGCGCTACGTCGGCGAGCACGGGACGACGTGGATCGACGAGCAGGTGTTCGTGGAGACGCCGGGCGCCTGGCTGCGCGAGCGCGCTCACGAGCGCGGCTGGAAGCGGCTCGGCGTCTACGGGCTCGACTACGTGATGACCGTGCGCGACCACCGTGAGCTCGCCGACGGCGGCCCGGACCTCGTTCCCTTCGACGTCGAGTTCGACCTCGCCCGCGCGGTCAAGAGCGAGGAGGAGCTCGCCTCCGTACGGGACAGCGTGCGCATCAACACCGAGGGGTTCTGGATCTTCCTCGACGCCTTCGCTCCGGGGAAGAGCGAGGCGGAGGTGCTGGCTCCCTGCGAGCGCTACTTCGTCGAGCAGGGGTGCGGACGCCTGACCATGGACATGGTGCTCGTGGGCGCCGACGGCTCTGCGGAGCCGGAGTTTCGGATCGCCAGCAGGGAGCGCCGGATCCGGGAGACCGACCTCGTCCTCCCTTCGCTCGAGATCGCCGGGCCGGGCGGGCACTGGGTGGAGGTCTCGCGCGCGATCGCAGCCGGCGAGCCGAGTGCAGACACGAGGCAGATGCTCGCAGCGTACGACGAGTACTACGACGCGGCGAAAACGACGATGCGGCCGGGGGCGAGCGCGCACGACGTTCACCGCGCCGTCTCGAAGGGGTTCGCCGACCGCGGCTACCGCCTCGGGCACGTGACGGGGCACTCGATCGGGATGACGATGATCGAGTTCCCCAAGATCGGCGAGGGCGTCGAGACCGAGCTCGCGGAGAACATGGTCTTCTCCATGCACCCGCACGCGATCTCCGAGGACGGCAAGGCGTGCCTCTACATGCAGGACACGTGGCTCGTCACCGCCGAGGGCGGCGAGCCGCTCGCCGGTCTGCCGATGCGCATCTTCGACGCGGCGGAGACGCGCTAGCGGCGCCCGCGGACGGCCTCGAGGAGGCTCGTCACCACGAACGCGGCCGCGGCGACCAGCACGATCGCTCCTCCGGGCGCGAGGTCGGCGTGGTAAGCGACGGTCAAGCCCACGAAGACTGCCGCGAGACCGATGCCCATGGCCAGCAGGAGCGCGGAGCGCATGCTCCAGGCCACGCGCCCGGCTGCGATCACCGGCAGCACCATGAGGGCGGCGATGAGGAGGATGCCGACGACGCGCATCGAGACGGCGATCGTTACACCCGCGAGCCCGGCGACGACGACGTTGAGGAGGCCGACGGGGACGCCGGCCACGCGGGCGCCCTCCTCGTCGATGACGGTGCCGGCCAGCGCGCGGTAGAGGAGGAAGACCGCCGCGAGGCCGCCTCCTCCGAGTACGGCCACGAGGGCGAGGTCGCCGCGCGTGACGGTCAGGATCGAGCCGAAGAGGAAGGCGAAGAGGTCGACGTTCAAGGCTCCCGCGGACGAGGCGAGCACGACGCCCGCGGCGATGCCGGTGTAGAAGAGGAGGGCGAGCGCCTGGTCGCCCGCGGTCGTGCGGCGGGCCCGCAGCCACTCGATTCCGACTGCTCCACCAACCGAGGCGACGAGGGCCGTGAGGACGGGCGAGACGCCGAGCAGGTAGCCGGCGGCGACGCCCGCGAAGGCGGTGTGCCCGATCCCGTCGCCGATCAGGCTCATGCGCCTCTGGACGAGGAAGAACCCGACCGCGGGGGCGAGGAGGCCGACGACCGCTCCCGTGGCGAACGCCAGCCGCATGAACTCGGACTCAAACATGCGCGTGCGACGGGTCGTGCCACTCCGACGGGAGTTGGCGCGGGTGCCCGTCGAAGAGGATGGCGCCCCGCACGAGGACGAGCCGCTCGACGATGTGCTCGACCGCGCCAAACTCGTGCGAGACGTACAGCGTGGTGACGCGCCGGTCGCGATGCAGGCGGGCGAGCAGGCCCGCGAACGCCTCCTGAGATTCCGCATCTACCCCGGCCGTGGGCTCGTCCAGGACGAGGAGGCCGGGCTCCCCTGCCAGCGCCTTCGCGATGAACGCCCGCTGCTGCTGTCCTCCGGAGAGACGGGACAGCGGGGTTTCCGCCAGTCCGGCGAGACCGACCTCGGCGATCGCGTCGTCCACGATCGCCCGGTCACGGCGGCGGAGCGGGCCGAGCAGGCCGCCCGCCGCCAGCCGCCCGGCGGAGACGACCTCGCGCACCGTCGCCGGCGCCTCCGTCCCGAGTTGAGAGCGCTGGGCAAGGTAGCCGAGCATGGAGCGCCGCGAGAAACGGTGCGCCGGCTCGCCGAAGAGGCGAACGGAGCCGGCAGTTGCCCTCTCGAGCCCGAGCGCGAGCCGGACGAGCGTCGTCTTCCCTCCCCCGTTCGGCCCGGCGACGGCAACGAACTCGCCCTCCTCGACGACGAGACTCACGCTCTCGAGGACGGGCTGGCCGTGTCGGTAGGCGAAGGAGACGTCGTCGAGCTCGAGAGCTAGCCGCACCCGAGGCCCTCGCGCAGCGCCCTCAGGTTCGTCCGCATGACCGAGAGGTAGTCCTCGCCGCGCTCGAGCTCGTCTTCGGTCAGGCCCTCGAGAGGGTTCAGAACCGCTGTGTGCGCGCCGGTCTCGCGCGCGACGGCCTCACCGATCTCGGGCGAGAGGAGCGACTCGATGAAGATCGTCGTCACGCCCCGCTCGCGCACGAGCGACGCGACGCGCTCGAGGTCTCGCGGGCTCGGCTCGGCCTCCGGCGCGATTCCCGCGATCGAGATCGCCTCGAGGCCGTAGCGCTCCGTCAGGTAGCCGAATGCGTCGTGTGTCGTGACGAGCTCTCGACGTTCGCAGCCCGCGAGGCCGCGCTCATACTCGCTGTCGAGAGCACGCAAGCGCGCGGCGACGTCCGCCGCCGACGCCGTCTCGCCGAGCGCCTCGCCGATCCGTTCGACTACCTCCGCGTACCGCAGGGGGTCGAGCCAGACGTGGGGGTCGAGGCCGTGCCCCTCGTCCTCACCCGGGAGGAGCTCGAGGCCGCCAAGGAGATCGAGCGCTTCGCCGTCGGTCTCGCGCGCCGCCTCCTCGAGGGCGGGCTGGAAGCCCGCACCTAGGTAGAGGACGAAGTCGGCGCCGCGCACACGCTCGACGTCGCGGACGGAGAGTTCGAGATCGTGCGGCTCCGCTCCGGCAGGCGTGAGGTTCTTGACGTCGGCGTCTCCGCCTCCGACCTGCTCGGCTGCCCAGGCGAGGGGATAGAAGCCCGCCACGACTTCCGTCGCTTCGGGTCCGCTCGAGGCCGAGTTCCCGCACCCGGCCAGCGCTGAGATGGCGGCGAGGCCGAGGAGCGCGAGAATGATTCTCCTTCTCACGAATGGTACGATAGCCGAGATGGCCAGCCGGAGGAAGGGGAGCGGAGAGGCGGGGCGGCTGCTCGAGCGAATCGGCTTGCGGCCGACGCCCCAGCGGGTGGGCGTCCTCGCCGAGCTCATGCGAGAGCGGGACGACGCCACCGCCCAGCAGCTCCACGACCGGCTGCGGGCGCGCGGCAACCGCCTCGGCCTCGCCACGGTCTACCGCACGCTCAATGCCCTCGCCGACGAAGGCGTCATCGACGCTCTCTCACACCGCCCCGGAGAGCTCTGCTACCGCTGGTGCGGCGACGAGCACCACCACCATCTCGTCTGCTCGGGCTGTCACCGCGTCGTCGAGCTCAGCGGCTGCAAGCTCGATCCGTGGCTCGAGTGCGTCTCCATGGAGCACGGGTTCGTCGCCACGGGCCACCTGCTCGAGGTCGCGGGCATCTGCGCCGCCTGCCGCGCGGCGTAGTCAGTGCACGTGTGCGTGCTCGTCACGGAGCGCGTCCGGAGGCAGCCGCGTCGCGAGCAGGGCGGCAAGGGCGGTCGTCACGGGGACGGCGGCGACGAGCCCGAGGGAGCCGACGAGGGTGCCGACGACATTCGCCGCCACGGCCTCGCTGTTGATCGCCTGTCCGAAGGACGCGCCGCCGACGCTGAAGACGAGGAGGATCGGAAGGGCGGCGCCCGCGTAGGCGAGCACGAGCGTGTTCACCGTCGCGGCGATGTGGTCGCGCCCGACTGAGAGCGCGCGTCGGAACAGGAGCCCGAAACCCTGCGCGGGGTTGGCGTGGCGGAGAGCGATGACGGTGGAGGCCTGGCTGACCGTGACGTCGTCGAGGACGCCGAGCGCGGCGATGACCATGCCGGCGAGCACGAGGCCCTCAAGCGAGAGACCCTGGACGTTCGTCCGCAGGAGCGAGGCCTCCTCGGAGGCGAAGCCGGTGATGTGGGCGAGGTCGGTGAAGAGCACCGCCAGGGCCACGGTGAGCGAGAGGCAGACAGCTGTGCCGAGGGCTGCGGCGATCGTCTTCGGGCCGATCCCGTGTGCGAGCGCGATGGTCACGAGCATGACGGCGAGCGCGCCGACGACGGCGACCGCGAGCGGCGAGCGGCCGTCGAGGATGGCGGGGACGACGAAGAGCAGGACGACTGCCAGGCTGAGGGCCAGCCCGGCGAGGGCCCGGAGGCCGCGCCAGCGTCCGAGCGCGACCA
>DASQWP010000078.1:0-8200 GCA_035640195.1 Gaiellaceae bacterium
GCGCCGAGAAGGAAGGCGGTCGGGATCTCGGTGCCGAGCAGAGTGCCCGTGCCGAGCAACACGAGCGGGGCGGCGGCGAAGCGGATGACGAGCACGCCCGCGGCCTTGCGGAGCTCGGGCAGGTCGTGCGCCGGCGGCTCGAGCGGAAGGACCAGCCCGAGCAGGAAGAAGCCCGCCGGGCCGACGATCTCGGCGGCTGCGCGGCCGAGCGGCTCCACCCAGCCGGCCACGTCGACGCCGGCGAAGCGGAGGGAGAGCGCGGCGACGGCGGCGAGGAGCGGCGGGTTCACGACGACCAGGCGGACTCGCCGCCGCGCCGTCGCTCCTTCCGCGGCGTCCCGGCGTCCGTGCAGACGGGCGATCGCGGTCGAGACCGCGGTCGAGGGCACGAGCCAGCCGAGCCTGTCGTAGAGCACCATGAGCGCAAGCCCGTCGCTTCCGAGCGCGAGCTGGGCCAGCGGGTAGCCGACGAAGGCGGTGTTGGGGAAGCCGGCGCCGAGCGCGAGCGCGCCCCGCTCGTCCCGCTCGGCGGCGACGGCGCGAGCGTATCCGTACCCGAGAGCGATGACGAACCAGGAGGCGAGGACGGCCGCGGCGAGCGCGAGCCCGAGCTCGCGGTCGAACTCGATGGTGGAGAAGGACGTGAAGACGAGCGTCGAGGTGATTGTCCACCAGTAGGCGGCCCAGGCGAGCTCCCGCAGGCGATCTGAGGGTCGATGCCGCTGCATGCCGAGCCCGAGCGCGAAGAAGAGGGCAAGCAGGACGATCTCGAGAAGCACGCCCGGAGCCTAGTCCGGCGGACCCGCCTCCACTCTCGTTCAGCCCTCGTCGCTGATGCGCGCGAGGAGGTGCTCGTAGAGCTCGCGGTACAGGCCGACGGCCTGGCCGACGTCGCCGGGATCGACGTCTTCGCCGCGCTCGACCTGACGCGTGATCTCTCGCGCCACGCGGAACCCCGCCAGGACCTCGGGGTCGACGCCCTCCTCCTCGACAGGACTGGCCGGCTCCGTCTCCTCCGCCTCCACCGGGTAGCCGCGCTCGGCGAGCATCCGCCCGACGAGCTCGTCGAGCTCGGGGAGAGCCTCTCCGGGCGAGTCGACGACAAGGGGCTCGAGCGCCTGCCACTCCGTCTCCCACTCGTGCCTGTCCAGCCCGGGATCGCGCATACGGGGTCTCTACCGCAACGCTGGGCCGTCTCAAACACCCTTTACACTCGGGCCCGTGAAGGTCCTCGTCGTCGGGTCGGGCGGGCGTGAGCACGCGCTCGCCTGGAAGCTGGCGCAGAGCCCGCAGCTCGCGGAGCTGCACGCAGCGCCCGGCAATCCCGGTATCGCGGGGCTCGGCGCATGCCATCCGGTGCGAGCCGAGGACGGTGAGGCAATTCTCGATCTGTGCCGCGAGCTCAGGATCGACCTGGTCGTGGTCGGCCCGGAGGCACCGCTCGTCGCAGGCCTTGCCGACGTGCTCAGGCATGCCGGCGTGCCGGTCTTCGGGCCGGGCGCCGGCGCCGCGCGCATCGAGGGCTCGAAGTCGTTCGCGAAGGAGGTCATGGACGCGGCCGGCGTGCCGACGGCGCGCCGGCTCGCGGAACCGCTGGCCCCGTGCGTGGTGAAGGCAGACGGGCTCGCCGCCGGCAAGGGCGTGTGGGTCTGCCGAACGCAGGACGAGGCCGACGTCGCCTGGCAGCGCGCCCGCGGGCTGGGAGACGGAGTCGTGGTCGAAGAGCTGCTGGAAGGCGAGGAGGTCTCCGTCTTCGCGGTCTGCGACGGGTCGGAGGCACTCCCCCTCGCGCCCGCGCAGGACTTCAAGCGCCTCCGCGAGGGCGACGAGGGCCCGAACACAGGCGGGATGGGAAGCTACTCGCCGTTTGCCGCGCTCGGCGCCGACGACGTCCTCGAGATCCTCGAGACGGTCCACCGGCCCGTCCTCGGCGAGCTCGCCCGCCGAGGGACGCCGTTCCAGGGGCTCCTGTACGCCGGTCTGATGCTCACGGACGAGGGCCCGCGCGTGCTCGAGTTCAACTGCCGTTTCGGCGATCCCGAGACGCAGGCCATCATGCCCCGCCTCGAGGGCGACCTGCTCGGAGCGCTCGCGGCCGCGGCGGGAGGATCGTTCGCCGCAGCGGAGCTGCTCCCGGAGGTCAAGCCGCCGCCGCCTCCTCCGCCCGCCGCTGAGCCGGCAGGGCGAACGGCGGGCTGGGCCTTCTCGGACGAGGCGCGAGGATTCCCTGAAGACCGCGAGGGGGCGACGCTGGGCGCGTCGGAGGAAGTCGCCTCCGAACGACGCGAGCGCCTGGCCGCCTGGATCTCGACCGGCGCGGACCCGGCGGTGACCGTCGTGCTCGCCTCGCCAGGCTATCCGGAGTCGCCCGAGACTGGAACCGCCATTGGAGGTCTCGAGGCGGCGCAGGCGGCGGGAGCGCTCGTCTTCCACGCGGGGACCGCCCTGCGCGGCGGCAGGCTCGTGAGCGCGGGCGGCCGCGTCCTCGACGTGACGGCGACGGGGGTCTCGGTCGGCGAGGCGCGCGAGCGGGCATACGAGGCAGTCGAGCGGATCGAGTTCCCCGGCGCGCACTACCGCCGAGACATCGCGGCCAGGGTCGTCGATGTCCACGCCTGAGGGCTCGCCGCTTCCGCTTCCCATCCTCGAGGAGTTCGAGGACGCCGGCCCGCTGGTCGGGATCCTGATCGGCTCCGAGTCCGACCGCGAGGCAATGGATCCCGCCCTCGAGGAGCTGAACGAGCGCGGGATCTCGCACGAGCTGCGCGTCCTCTCGGCGCACCGCGACCCGCGCGGCGTCGCCGAGTACGCATCCACAGCCGCGCTCCGAGGCGTCCGCGTGATCATCGCCGCCGCGGGGATGGCGGCCGCCCTGCCGGGGGTGATCGCCGCCTACACCGACCTGCCGGTCGTCGGCGTCCCGCTCACGTCCTCGAAGAGCGTGCTCGGCGGCCTCGACGCGCTGCTCGCGATCGTGCAGATGCCACCCGGCGTGCCGGTCGCGTGCGTCTCCGTGAACGGCGCCCGCAACGCTGCCATCCTCGCGGCGAAGATCCTGGGCCAGGGCGGCGGCTACCCGGGCACGCCGGGACGCCCCGCAGCGCAGCTCTAGGACCGCCCGCCTGGCCGGACTCTAGAATCGGGACGGTGATCGCCCGCTACTCCCGACCGGCCATGAAGCACGTCTGGTCGGAGGAGAGCAAGCTCGCGCGCTGGCTCGAGGTCGAGCTCGCCGCGCTCGAGGCGTGGGCCGAGGTCGGCGTTGTCCCCGCCGACGCCGCCGCCGCGATCCGAGAGCGGGCCGTGCCGCCCTCGCCCGCGCGCGTGCGTGAGATCGAGGAACGCACGCAGCACGACGTCGCCGCCTTCGTGGACGCGGTCGCCGAGGGCCTGGGCGGCGACGGCCGCTGGCTCCACTACGGCCTCACGTCGTCGGACGTGCTCGACACGGCCACCGCACTCCAGGTTCGGGAGGCGGGCGACCTCGTCCTCCAGGGCCTGGAGCAGGGGCTCGCGGCAGTCGTTCGCCGCGGGGAGGAACATCGCGAGACGGTCATGGTCGGGCGCACGCACGGCGTCCATGCGGAAGCGATCACGTTCGGGGCGAAGCTCGCCGGGTGGGGGTTCGAGCTCGACCGGGACCGAGAGCGCCTTGCACACGCGCTCGAGGGGATGCGGGTCGGCAAGCTCGCGGGCGCGGTGGGGACGTATGCGGGCGGCGACCCCGAGGTCGAGCGGATCGCCTGCGAGCGGCTGGACCTCGTGCCCGAGTCCATCGCGACCCAGATCGTCCCGCGCGACCGTCATGCCGGTCTCCTCTCCGCTCTGGCCGTTTGCGCCGCGTCGCTCGAGCGCTTTGCCACGGAGATCCGCCATCTCGCTCGGACCGAGGTCCGTGAGGTGCAGGAGCCGTTCGGCCGGGGCCAGAAGGGCTCCTCGGCGATGCCGCACAAGCGTAATCCCGTCGTGGCGGAGCGGATCTGCGGGCTCTCCCGCGTCGTGCGCGCGGCCGCTTCGGTCGCGCTCGAGAACGTCGCGCTCTGGCACGAGCGCGACATCTCCCACTCGAGCGCCGAGCGTGTCGTGTTGCCGGACGCGTTCCTCGCGGTGGACTACATGCTCGACCGCTTCGCCTGGCTCGTCGATGGGCTCGTCGTCGACGCTGGACGGATGCGGCGCAACCTGGACGCCTCGCACGGGCTCGTCTTCAGCCAGCGCGTGCTCTCAGCCCTGATCGCCGCAGGCCTCTCCCGTCAGGAGGCGTACGAGCTCGTGCAGCGAAGCGCACTGCGGGCCTGGGACGAGGAGGTCGACTTCCGCGCGCTGCTCGAAGCGGACCCGGAGGTCGCCGCCCGCCTCGACTCCGCAGCGCTCGCCGACGCCTTCGACCTGGGAGAGGCTCTCCGCCATGTCGACGTCCTGTTCGACCGCTTGACTGCGCTCACCAGCCGAAAGGAGGAAGCCGTCCATGCCTGAGGCCCCCGTCCACCTCGCCAGCGGCAAGGTCCGGGAGATCTTCGAGCTCGACGACGAGCGCCTCCTGCTCGTCGCCAGCGACCGGATCTCCACCTTCGACGTCGTGCTCCCGACCGAGATTCCCGACAAGGGCCGCGTCCTCACCGGCCTGTCCGGCTTCTGGTTCGCGCGCACGCGCGAGATCGTCCCCAACCATTTGCTCGCGCTTCGCGCTGACGGGCGCTCGACGGAAGCGCGCCGGCTCTCTATGCTGCCGATCGAGTGCGTCGTGCGTGGGTACCTGGCCGGCTCGGGCTGGAAGGACTACACGGCTGCGGGCTCGGTCTGCGGCCACGACCTACCCGCAGGCCTTCGCGAGTCGGACCGCCTTCCTGCGCCGATCTTCACGCCCGCGACCAAGGCGCAGACCGGCCACGACGAGAACATCGACCGTGAGCAGGCGGCCGAGCTCGTGGGGGCGGAGCTGCTCGCCGAGGCGGAGCGCGTCTCGATCGCCCTCTACGGCTTCGCTTCCGAGTACGCGGCAGAGCGCGGAATCGTCATCGCGGACACGAAGTTCGAGCTCGGTCTCGACGAGCGCGGCACGCTCACGCTCGGCGACGAGGCGCTGACGCCGGACTCGTCGCGCTTCTGGCCGGCAGACGAGTACGAGCCCGGTCGCGCGCAGCCGTCCTTCGACAAGCAGTACGTCCGCGACTGGTGTGAATCGCTCGGCTGGGAGAAGGCACCGCCCGGGCCGGAGCTGCCGGACGAGATCGTCGACGGCACGCGGGCGCGCTACGTCGAGGCCTTCGAGCGGCTGACCGGCATCGCCTTCGACGACTACACGGCGGATCCGAACGTGGTGCTGCGATGAGGGCGACCGTCCTCGTCCGGCCGAAGGCGGGCATCCTCGACCCGCAGGGCGAAGCTGTGGAGCGTTCGCTTCGCCAGCTCGGTTTCTCGGTGGCGGAGGCCCGCGTCGGACGCGTGATCGACCTCGAGGTCGATGCCGCCTCGGTCGACGAGGCTCGCAGCGAGGCGGTGCGCATGTGCGAGCGACTGCTCGCCAACCCGCTGATCGAGAGCTACGAGATCGATCTGGAGCCCGACCTCCAGCCCGACGGCACGTGAGCGAGCCCCGCCCGAAGATCGCTGTGCTCGTCTTCCCGGGGTCGAACGACGACCGCGACGCAGCCTGGGTCCTCTCCGCGCTCGGCGCGGAGCCTGTGTTCGTCTGGCACGGCGAGGGCGGGTTGCCGCGCGTCGAGGGGGTCGTCCTTCCGGGCGGCTTCTCGTACGGCGACTACCTCCGCTGCGGCGCGATCGCACGCTTCGCTCCCGCCATGGGGGCGGTCGCCGCCTTCGCCGCAGAGGGAGGACCCGTGCTCGGGATCTGCAACGGATTCCAGATCCTCTGCGAGGCCGGCCTGCTGCCGGGCGTGCTGCGCCCCAACGGGGCGCTCTCGTTTGTGTGCAGAGACGTCACGGTCCGGGTCGAGCGCACCGACACCCCGTTCACGTCGCGCTGCGGCGAGGGTCAGCGGCTCGTCGTGCCGGTAAAGCACGGGGAGGGGTGCTTCTACGCGGACGAGGAGCTGCTCGCCGAGCTCGAGGCAGCCGACCAGGTCGTCCTGCGCTACGAGCGTGGGCACAACCCGAACGGGTCCGTCGGCGATGTCGCAGGTCTCGCGAACGCCGCCGGCAACGTGCTCGGGCTCATGCCCCACCCGGAGCACGCCGTCGACCCGCTGCTCGGCTCGGCGGACGGCGGGCTCGTCCTCGCCTCGCTCGTCGATGCCGCGCGCGAGCGGATGTACGAGCGCGCCTAAGCCGGCGAAAGGCCGAGCGCGGCAGCCAGCCGCGGCCGTTGCGCGAGCGCAGCGTGCAGGCGCTCAACGTCGCGGCCCCGGAACGTCACCGGGCCGCGGCGTGCCGTTCCGTCTGTCGTATACGCGAACCTGACCAGCTCACCTCCCTTCTCGTCCTCGAGGAGCTGCACGACCGTCGCGAAGCGTTTGTCGCCGGCCCGCTGCTCGACGCGAAGCTCCTCGACCACCGTCGCCTGCCCCCAGGGCGTCGTCGCTTTCCCCATGCAGCGAACGTAGCGCGGGAATCGTCACACGTGGGTGACTGATCGTGCCGAAAGACGCCCGAACTCGCGCGAAAGCATCACAGCTCGAACGGCGAGGCGGCGTGGCGAGAGAGGGCAGCTTCGTCCCCGGCGCTCGGACGCAGAGCCCTCCGCCCGCGATGCGCTACGGACAGGCGCCGAGCGTGTCCCCGTGGGCGAGATGGGACGGGACAGCGTCCGCGCCGACGGTGATCGTCTTCGCGTTCTTCGAGCCGGCCTTGTGGCAGACAGTCGCCTCCTCTACGTCCTCCTCCTCCTGTGGCTCGTTCCCTGGCTCCTCAGCCGGGGGCTCCCCGTCTTCCTCCCCCTGGCCGTCCTCGCCCGGGCCCTCCTTCGCTGGCTCCTCTTCGTCGACCGGAGGGACGGTGGCCGGCCCCGCCGGAGGCTCGGACGTGCCTTCGGGCGCGGATTGCATCCCAGCGCGACTTGAGCCTTCTCCGACGCTCGCCTGCCCGGCGGCCGAGCCGGATGCCGGCTGCAGCGAGGACTGGGACACCGCCGGCGGTGGATCCGCGGACGAGCGGTCCCGCCCTAAAAGCTCGGGAGCCGCGGACGAGCCGCCCGGGACCGTCGAGCCCGACTTCGCCGTCGGCTGTGCGATCCGTGCCAGCGAGGCATCCGGAAAGTCGGCGGAGAACGGTCCGACGTTCCCGCCGAGGCCGGCGGTCACGGGCTCGGCTTGCAACCCTGGACCGGCGACGAGGAGGGCCACGGCGGCACCGAACGCGGCGGAGAGGACAACCGTGGCAGCCGGGCGGATCCCGGCCTTGGACTGGCGCAACACGAAGTAGGGAACGAACCCTGCCCGCTTCGCGGGCAGACTGAGCGCGGGCCATGCCATCGCACGCCGCGTGCGCATTCGAAGGCCCCGCCGAGACGGCGAGGTGGCGCCCAGCAACCTGCCGCCGACGACCAAGCCACGACTCTACCACCCGCGGAGAGAACCGTCGGCTCGGCCGGCGTACCGAACGGCGCCGGCCCCTGGGAGTACGGCTGCGCTCCGACGACGGGACGGGTTGGGTGCTAGTTTCGCGCGGCCGTGTTCGACCACGTGATCATCGACGTCGCCGACCTCGAAGCCTCCCGGGCGTTCTACGAGCGCGCGCTCGCACCGCTCGGAATCTCCATCGTCATGGAGTTGGACGGAAGAACTGCCTTCGGCCCCGAGAGCGGCCGGCCGCAGTTCTGGCTGGTCGCGCGCGGCACGCCGGGCGCGAGCGGCGTACACGTCGCGGTGGCGGCCGCGGACCGTGAGGCAGTCGATGCGTTCCACGGCGCGGCGCTCGCGGCGGGTGGGCGCGACAACGGCCCTCCGGGCCTCCGGCCCCAGTACCACTCGAGCTACTACGGCGCGTTCGTCCTCGACCCCGACGGCAACAACATCGAGGCCGTTCACCACGGCTCTGGCCTTTGAGCCGCGCCCCGGGCGCTCATTCGAGTCCACCAGGTACGACGTGGTAGCCGGCGGGGCCGCCCCCGTCGGCAGAATGAGCGGATGAGCTACGAGCTCCGCGACGTCGCGCCGGGCCTGTGGCTCTGGCGAGTCGAGCATCCCGCCTGGCGGCCCGATGTCGGCTGGGAGCGAATGGTGACGTCGACTGTCGCCGAAGC
>DASQWP010000079.1:0-2309 GCA_035640195.1 Gaiellaceae bacterium
ACGACGACGGTCTCGCTCGAACTGTCCAGGTCGGCCGCGTCGAGTTCGGCGCGGAGCGGGATGACCTCGAACTCGACGATTGTGCTCATCGCGGCTCCGCGGTCGAGGCGCGCACGACGACCTCCGGGGCGGTCTCGACGACGACGTCGCGAGGCTCGCCGCCGAGGAGCTGGTCGAGGAGTGCGTCCACGGCGGCGGCGCCGAGCTCGGCGAGCGGCGTCCGCACGGTCGTGAGCGGCGGGCGCAGGTACTCGGCGAGCGGCATGTCGTCGTAGCCGACGAGGGAGAGGTCGGTCGGCACGCCGAGGCCGAGCTCCCAGGCGGTGTGGTAGACACCCACGGCCTGGCTCAGCGTGCTCGTGTAGAGAGCCGTCAGGTCGGGCCGCCGCTCCAGGAGGTCCCGTGCGGCCGCGGCGCCTCCGCTCTCCCCAAAGTCTCCTTCGGCGACCTCGACATCGAGGCCATGTGCCGCGGCCGCTTCGACGAAGCCGGCCGTGCGCCGCCGAGCTGTGTCGAGCTCGTGCGGCCCGGCGACGTGGCCGATCCGGCGGTGCCCGAGCGTGGTGAGGTGTTCGAACGCGGCCGCGCTCGCGCGCGCCTCGTCCACGACGACGTTCCGGCCGCTCTCCGCGACGCCGCGGTTGACGAAGACGTGTGGCATGCCGTGCTCGCTGAGCGAGCGGATGACGGGATGGCCCGGCCGCGCCGAGGCGACCATGAGGCCGTCCACTCTTCCCGTTTGGAAGAGGCGGCTCGCCGATCGCTCCGCCTGCGCCGCGTCGACGTCCTCGACGAGGAGGACGACGAAGTCGCGCTCGAGCGCGCGCTCGAACGCCGCGCGGATGATGCGCACGTAGACGGGGTTCGTGAGCGGCGGGACGAGGAGCCCGAGCGCGCCGGTCTCCGCGCGCTTGAGCCCACGCGCGGCCGCGTGGGGGCGATAGTCGAGCTCCCGCGCGGCCTTGACGACGCGTTCGCGCGTCTCCGGGCGGACGAGGAGCGTGGGATCGCCGTTCAGGACGCGCGAGGCGATCGACTTGGAGACGCCGGCGCTCCGGGCGACGTCCTCGAGCCGGTTCCGCGGGGCGCGCGTTCCGGGTACGGTCACGACGCCGTCCCGATGTCCGGCGCCGGCGGGTAGCGGAAGCAGCGGGCGGTCGCGCCGGCGTCTACGTTCACAAGCTCGCCCGAGACGAAGCGGGCATCCTCGGAGAGAAGGAACGTGATGACGGCAGCGACGTCCTCCGGCTCACCGATGACGCCGAGCGGGCTGAGGTCGCGCCACGACTGGAGCATCGCTTCGCGCTCCTCCCCATAGGCGTCGAGATAAACGTCGGCGAGCGGCGTCATGATCGCGCCCGGCCGCACGCCGTTGCAGCGGACCCCGGCGGGGCCGTAGTCGACGGCCACCTGCCGCGTGATCGCATCGATGCCGCCCTTCGAGGCCTCGTACGCGATTGCGTCGGGAAAGGCGACGATCCCCTCGATCGAGGAGACGTTGACGATCGCACCGCCCCCGCCGGCGAGGAAACGGGCGCAGGCGACCGAGCAGCCGAGGATGGAGCCTTTCAGGTTGACGGCGAGGACACGGTCGACGTCCTCCTCCGTGAAGTCATGCGCACGGGTCTTCGCCCAGATCCCGGCGGCGTTCACCCAGCCGGCGAGCGTCCCGAGCTCCGCGGCCGCCTCTGCTGCGCGCTCGTGCGTTTCCCGCTCGACGACGTCGCCGACCACGTGAGCGAAGCGATCATGCGCAACCGATTCGAGCCCTTCGCGGTCGCGGTCGACGCCGACGACCGCGCGGCCGTCCCGGAGGAGACGCTCGGCCGTCGCCCGCCCGATCCCCGAGGCGGCGCCGGTGACGACGACGACGCTCACGCGACCTCCGGGAGCCGCGGCGCGGCCGCGACGAGGCGGCGGGTGTACTCGTGCTCGGGCGAGCGGAGGAGGGAGGACACGGGCCCGTCCTCGCAGACGACGCCGTTCTCGAGCACGAGCACGCGGTTGGCGACCGAGGCGACGACCCCGAGGTCGTGGGTGATGAAGAGGAGCGCGAGCCGGAGCTCGGCACGGAGCTCCGCGAGGAGCTCGAGCACCGCCGCCTGCACGGAGACGTCGAGCGCGGATGTGATCTCGTCGCAGACGATCAGATCCGGATTGGCCGCCAGGGCGCGCGCGATGGCGACGCGCTGGCGCTCGCCGCCGGAGAGCTCGCCCGGGTAGCGCTCGGCGAGGCGCGCCGGGAGGCGGACGAGCTCGAGGAGGCGCGCGGCCTCGGCCCTCGCCTCGCGCGGCCGCAGGTCGCGCAG
>DASQWP010000080.1:0-5374 GCA_035640195.1 Gaiellaceae bacterium
GCGGACACCCAGGTACCGGCGCCCGAACGGCTTCAGTCGCCGCTCCACCTCCTCGAGCTCGAGCAGGCGGTCGCGGCGGCGGGCCCTCAATCCCTTCATCTCGGGGTCAAGCGTACAAGGCCAGCGCGTACGCGTAGGGCCGCTGTCAGTGGCCGACCTGAAGGTTCAGATCCGCATTGCTCTGTGAAGAGTCACTGCGCCCGAAACGCCCTTGAGGGCGACGTCCCCGACAGGTTCGAACGAGACGTTGGCGAGTTCGGCGCTTCGCTTCGTCTCTTCGCTCACCAGCACTTCGTGGGGACTGGCGTAATCGGCGATCCTCGCGGCGCGCTCGTCCATGTACGACTCGGTGGTCGTGACGATGTACTCGAGGAGTGCGTGCTCCCGGAGCCGGCGCTGGAGCCAGGGAACCAGCCGGTTGACGAGATCGATGACGCTTGCGCCCTTCTCGTCGATGAGGATGTCTTTCTCTTCGGTCGAGAGGTCCAGAGCAACGATCCGTTGGTGGATCGCTCGGTCGAAGAACTGGAGCGCGGACTCGACTAGTCGCTGGATGCTGCCTCCGTAGAGCCGGGCGAATCGTGAAAGCTCGCCGTCGTCGACCAGATCGAGCGCCGTCACGATGGCGGAGAGCATCTCGGCATCGTCCGAGCGGATGCGATCGTCTGCCGGCGGTGGAAGACCGAGGCAGGAGCTCGGGTGACCGGCCAAGCTCGGCCGCAAGAGCTGCGTACGTTCCTGACGCTGTCTCCGGCTCGGGAAGAAAGAGGTCGAGGCGAAACGAGAGCTCACCTGCGGCGATGCCGCGCGCAACGTCGTCGAGCGAGATGCCGGCCCGATCGAATGCCGTCATGAGTCGGACAAGGTGCGCATCGGACGAACGAAATTGCTCGTCCTCCTCTCGAGGCGCGAGGATGCCGAGCTCGATCAGCCTGCGGACACCGTCGGGCGAGCAAGGGGCGAGCTGGGCGAGCTCCTCTTCGGAGAGCTTGGCCATGGGCGTGACTCTATGCGGCTGCGCTCCCGACCGGGCGGTCTGATCCGGTTGGTGAGTCCGCTAGTCGAAGGCGAACACTGGTGGGAGGACGACCACGACCGCGGCGGCCCAGAGGGCGAAGACGGGAAGGTAGGTGGTCTGCCAGCGCTCGAGCCGGTGGAGCTTGCTGCGGCCTGTGAGAAATCGGACGGAGAGCCATGCGGCCCCGGCCAGGTTCACGAGGAGGACGAGGTTCAGTCCGAGCGCCGCCGTTCGGTTCGGGGTGAACCCGAGCTCGCCGATCCGGGCGACCATCGCAGCGAGCACCATCATGTCGAGCACGAGCGCGCTCGCGACCGCGACCAACTGGATGCGGTCCATCCAGTCCGGCGACGTGGACGGGTCCCGCGCGGACATCCCGTACAGAACGAGCCCGAGGACGACGAGCAGGAGAGCGTCGAACACGACGAGGAGATCGCGATCGAACGCGCCGCCAAGCCCGGTCGCGGCGTAGACGACGGCGGCGCAGGCGAGCATCACCGCGAAGAGCGGCGTGAAGAGCATCGTGAGCACAGGCGCCATGTTCTCCACGACCCGCTGCTTCGACTCGACGAGCCACGCGGCCACGATCACCGCAGCCGCCGCTCCCGAGGGCAGCACCCACGCGGCGATGCGATCGACGTCGACCTCCGCGGGCTCGAGGATGCCCACCGTCAGTCCCATGAGCACGCCGCCCCCGAGCGCGATCAGCACGTAGTAGATGAGCCACTCGCCGGTGAAGCGGACGAAGTCCATTCGCCGCTCGTGCGACCGCAGCGTTCCCGCCGCGTACGGGTAGGCGACCGCGAACCACAGCACGACGGGCAGGTGGAGCGCGACGAGGCCGTCGGTGGCCGAGTCCTCACCGTACGGGTAGAGGTTGACCACGAGCGCCGCGAGCACGACCGGCGTCCCCGCGAGCGCCCATCGCCGGGTGTCGAGCTGCCGACGGCGGGCGAAGTACCCGGCGAGGAACGGCAGCACGAACAGCGTGGCGTTGCGCGCCAGCCAGCTCGGCTCGTCGTCGGGGAACCCGGCAGCGAGGCGCGCAGCCTGGACGGTGACGGCCGCAGCCACGGCGAAGACGAGCGCCTCGAGCCACCCGCCGCCCGAGCTCGCCGGCTCGTCCTCACCGCTCAGCACGAGCTGCTTCCAGAGTCGGCCGCTGTGCTCGCGTGCGAACTCGCGCGACAGGGTGTCGAGGTCCCCCATGCGCTTCACGGCGACGAGGAACGCCTCATCGGCGGTGAGGCCGGCCGCGTCGAGCTCGGCGATCTGGTCGCGAAGGTGACCCTCCAGCTCGTCGAGGTCGTGGCCGTTGACGGCAGGGGCCTTCGCGACGTAGGCGCGCCATTCTGCGATCTGCGACTCGAGGCTATCCATCGCTCACGCCTCGCCTACAGCGGTCAGCAGTCCGCCGGACCCCGGCCAGACGTCGTTCAGCGCGCGGGCGACGGTCACCCACTGCCGTTGCTGGTCAGCGAGCGCTGCCCGTCCGTCGTCGGTGATCGTGTAGTACTGGCGCCGACGCCCTTCCGGTGGCGTTCGCCACTCGGTCGTCACGTAGCCGAGCCGGCGGAGGCGATGGAGCAGCGGGTAGAGCATCCCGTCGGTCCACTCGAGCTCGCCCTCCGAGAGCGCACGTACCCGCTTCAGGATGGCGTAGCCGTAGCTTTCACTCTCCGCCAGGATTGCGAGCACGAGCGGAGTCGCCGAGGCCGCGATCAGATCCTTGTCGACGTGCATCCTCGCCTCCACAGCTCGAAGTACTATGCATAGAAGCACAAGGTATTCGGAGCCGCAAGGCGTTGGGTGAGACGAAAGCACGCGATCAGGGGCAAGACGATCATGGGCGCGGTGGTTTCCCTGGACCGACTCATCGCGGACGACAACGACGGCGTTGGGCCCCGACTACGATCGGGCAAGGCGACCGGGTCACCCACCTGGTCTACGACGTCTCCTCTTCCTAGCTCACGGCATCCAACCGCCGGAGAGCGGCTCGCCGATCCGCAGGCCGAAGCGCTCGAGCAGCTCGGGAACGCTGTCGAGCTTGAAGTAATGGCCGTAGCGCGCGCCGAGCGCGGCCAACTCATCCGGATCCGCGTTGACCGCGCCGCCCATGTCCGAGAGCTCCCGGAAGAAACGCTCGAAGCCGGCCGGGGCGATGATCTCGAGGATCCGGCACGGCTCGTCCCCGGCGTTCCAGAACGTGTGCCACTGGTTGCGCGGCTTGAAGACCAGGTCGCCCGGCCCGGCCTCGACCACCTCGTCGCCGAGCAGCGCGCCCATTCGGCCTTCGAGGACGAAGCTGTACTCGTCCTCGCGGGTGTGCAGGTGCAGCGGCGCCGCGAGCGCCCGCGGCGACATCGGGTGCTCGACGAGCGAGAAGAGCTCGCCCGTCTCGGGCCCGTCGACCATGAAGCGGACGCCGATGGATCCGAGGAAGCCCTCCTTCCCGTCGCCTGGGCCGACGATCTTCACGGCTGTCGCTGTCGCCTCCAACCTGTCGTCTCCTTTCGCTTTACATTTGCGTCAAGCGATTCGTGAGCGTACACTTCGGCTTACAGTGGTGTCAAGCGAAATGGCGGCAGGTCGGACATACGAGCTGAAGCGGCGAGCCGAGCGCCAGGAGGAGACGCGGAGGCGGATCGTGGCTGCGGCGGTCGAGCTCCACACGACACTCGGTCCTGCCCGAACGACGGTGCAGGGAATCGCCGAGAAGGCGGGCGTGGCGCGGCCGACGGTGTACGCGCACTTTCCCGACGCCCGTTCGCTCCTCGAGGCGTGCTCGGGGCATGTACGCGCGACGGTCCCGCCCCCCGATCCGACCCCCTGGCGCTCGATCTCCAACCCGAACGAGCGCCTCGAGGCTGCCCTGCGTGAGCTGTACGGCTACTACGAGCGCCTCGAGCCGCTGCTCGAGAACGTCCAGCGCGACGCCGCGACGATGCCGCTCGTCGCCGAGATGAACGCGTACCGCGTTCGCTACCTCGACGAGATTCGCGACCTTCTCCTCCAGGCATGGCCGACGTGCGGCGGAAGAGCGCGCCTGCGGCCAGCCATCGGTCACGCGCTCGAGTTTCGCACGTGGCAGTCGCTCGTCCGCCGCCATGCGTGCACGGCCGAGGAGGCAGTTCAGCTAATGGCTGCCTTGGTTTCCTTGGCTCCGCAAGAAGCGCCAAGTCCTGCGAGCCCGAAGGCCCACAGGGCTTGACCTCGCGACTTCTACCGGGTCGCGATTTCGTCGTCAGGCTTGCTGCAACCGCCCCCTCGCCGGCGCAGAGCCCGCCAGCGGAGTCGTGTCGAGGTATCTGACCTCGTAGACGCGCTCCGTGAACTTCCAGCCGTCCGGCGTGCGCTGGTAGCGGTCGTGATAGACGGCGTAGTTCAGCTGCGACCCACCGTCGCGGAAGCGCACGAGCTCTGAGATGTATGTGCGGCCGACGGCGGTGTCGCCCTCGAGCTGGATGGTGCCCGGGTGCGTGGTTTGCACGAAGCAGTCCAAGAGACCCTGCAGCCGCTCGACTCCGGCGCGGATCTCCTCCCGTGTGACCGCCTCCTGGTTGATGTGGGGCATCCGCACGACGCCGTCCTCCGTGAACAGCGACGCCAGGCGGTCGTAGTCGCGCATCATCACCGCGTCGGTGAACTCGCCGCGCAGCGCCTCGATGTCGAAGCGGTCAGCAATGGCCTGAAGGTCGCTCATCGGTTTCCTCCCTGGTCGGTCTTAGCCGGGCGAGCGGTTCGTTCGCGCGGACACGTGGGGCTTCGGTCGGTCGGCCAGGTTGATTGCCGAGTAGACCGCCGGGAAGCCCGTGCGCCAGCTGGGATAGCGCGGCGTCCAGCCAAGCTCGCGCCTGGCCTTGGCGTTGGAAGTGCCCCGGGCGTCGGTGCCCATCACGACCGCTGCCTCACCGGCGACCAGCCGCGCCAGCCAGGTCGGGAAGCGCCGCGGCGGCTTCGCGTCCAGAGGCTGGGCGAACACGGAGAGCCACTCCCGCACCGGAGCGGGCTCATCGTCGACGATGTTAGGCGGCCAAGAGTACGGTGAGGAGGATGAGGGCCTCGGCATCTGGCTCGATGCGACCTACGTGCGCGGGCCCGGGTCAGTCGATCCGGAGCGTCTGCACCATCGTGGCGAGCACATCCCGGTTTCGCGGGAAACGGAGATCCCCGACGTCGTAGGTCGACGCGACGAGCGTACCTCCGTCGAGGTCGACGAGGTACTCAAGACCCCGGACCCCCTCCGGGAAGAGCGCCTGGCCCGTCGACTCGGTCACCCGCCGGACGGCGCGCCGGCCATCGATGCGAGTCTCCTCCTGCGCAAGAACACGGCGAGACGGATCCTCGCCGGTCACG
>DASQWP010000081.1:0-18404 GCA_035640195.1 Gaiellaceae bacterium
CCTCCGGCAGGAGACGGACGAGGACCGAGCCGAGGCGATGCGGGCCTTCGTGGACGACCTGAAGGTCGTGGCGAAGCTCCTCGCAGACTCCTCCTGACCGTCTGCGGCGAGCCGCTCGCCGGGCGCGGGCTCAGCCGGCCAGGGCGGCTCGGAGCGCCTCCGGCTCCGTCACGGGCGCGCGGCAGGCGAAGCGCTCGCAGGCGTAGGCGGCCGGCTTCCCGTCCACGAGGCCGCGGCCTGCGAGCAGCGGCACGGCGTCGGTGGGCTCCGGGGCGAAGGCGAAGACGGTGCTCGGCTGAAAGCCCGCGAGCGCCGCGAGGCGGAGCTCGGCGGAGTCTCCGACGACCGCGATCTCGCGGGGCGTGGAGAAGTGGAGGTGGAGGGCGCAGAGGAGATGGCCGACGGCGCCCGGGGCGCGCTCCACGAAAGGTCGCGCGAGACGGAAGACGCCGATCGCCTGCCGCTCGAGCTCCTCGTCGCCGAAGATGCGCGCGAGGCGGAGGAGCACGTAGGCGAGCATCGAGTTCCCCGAGGGCGTCGGATGGTCGTCGAGCTCCTTGCGCCGCGCGACGAGCCCGTTCCCGGACGGCGCGTCCACGTAGAAGCCACCGTTCTCTCGGTCGGCGAAGAGCTCGACCGCGAGGTCGGCCAGGCGCCGGGACTCCTCCAGCCAGCGGAGCTCGCCGGTCGCCCAGTGCAGCTCGAGGAGCCCGTTCGCGACGTTCGCGTAGTCCTCGAGGTAGGCGTCGATCTTGGCCGTCCCGTCGCGGAACGTGCGTAGAAGGCGGCCGCCCTCCGTCGAGAGCGGGCCGAGAAGGAACTCCGCGAGAGCGCACGCGGCGTCCAGGTAGTCGTCCCGCTCGAGCCGGTGGGCCGCCTCCGCGAGCGCGGCGAGCGCGAGCCCGTTCCAGCCGGCGAGCGCCTTGTCGTCCCGAAGCGGTTGCGGCCGTTCCGCGCGCGCGGCCAGCAGCTGCCGCCGAGCCTCTTCCGAGATCTCGCCGCGCAGCACGAAGCGCCCGTGCTCGAAGGGAAGGAGCCACTCGGCGTGCTCCTCGCCGAGGACGGCGCGGATTTCGTCGGGCGTCCACGTGTACGTGAGCCCCTCCTCTCCGTCCGTGTCGGCGTCCTGCGCCGAGGCGAAGCCGCCCTCAGGCAGGCTCAGCTCACGGAGCACGTAGTCGAGCGTCTCCTCGACCACGCCTCGGTGGCGCTCATCCCCGCTGACGAGCCACCCGTGTAGATAAGCGCTCGCCAGGAGCGCGTTGTCATAGAGCATCTTCTCGAAATGGGGGACGACCCATTCGGAGTCGACGGAGTAGCGGTGGAAGCCGCCGCCGACCAGGTCGTACATGCCGCCCGCCGCCATGCGATCGAGGGTCAGCCGCACCATGTCGAGCGCGTCTTCGCGCCCCGTGCGTAGCAGGAACTCGAGTGTCGAGGCGGGCGGGAACTTGGGGGCGCCGCCGAAACCGCCGTGCACCGGGTCGAACTGGCCCCGGAGCCCGGAGACGGCCCGCGTCAGGAGCTCGCTGGTCAGCGGCTCGACCGACGGCGCCCGCTCGCTCGCCTCCTGGATCGCTTCGACGAGCGCGTCCGCCTGCCGCTCCACGTCGGCGCGGCGACCGCGATAGGCCTCCGCCACGGCCTCGAGCACCTGCGTGAAGGCCGGCATGTTGAAGCGCGGCTCGGGCGGGAAGTAGGTGCCGCCGTAGAAGGGCTTGCCCTCGGGCGTGAGGAAGACGGTCAGCGGCCAGCCGCCCTGACCCGTCATCGAGACGACGGCGTCCATGTAGAGCCCGTCGACGTCGGGACGCTCCTCGCGGTCGACCTTGACGGAGACGAAGTGCTCGTTCATGACGGCCGCCGTCGCCTCGTCCTCGAAGGACTCGTGCTCCATCACGTGGCACCAGTGGCACGCGGCGTAGCCGATCGAGAGAAGGACGGGGCGGTCCTCCTCGCGCGCGCGCGCGAAAGCCTCCTCGCCCCAGGCGTACCAGTCGACCGGGTTGTCCGCGTGCTGGAGGAGGTACGGGCTCGTCTCGTGGGCCAGGCGGTTCACACCGCCCACGTTACCTACGTAAGCCTCGTACCCCGGGTCTCGCGCCCCAGCAGCGTCACGAAGGCGCCGGCGACCATGACGGCCGCCACGAACGTGAGCGACCAGACCGTGTCCCCGGTCGCGTCGAGCAGGTTGCCGAAGATGTAGGGCCCGGCGATCGCCGCGCCCTTCCCGATGCCCTCGACCAGGCCGAAGGCGCTCGAGCGCAGGCGGGTGGGGAAGAGCTCCGACGTGTACGGGTAGACCGCGCCCCAGGCTCCCAGGTTGAAGAAGCCGACGAAGAAGAGCGCCGCCACGTACACGGGCGTCGAGTCGGCGATCGCGAAGGCGAAGGCCGAGACGCCGCCGAGGAGAAGAAAGGCGCCGAGCGTGGGCTTGCGGCCGATCCGCTCGACGAGCCAGATCGCGGCCGCATAGCCGGGGAACTGCGAGAGAGCGCTCAGCGTCAGGAGCAGGTAGACGTCGAGCGTGAACTGCTCCTCGCCCTGGAGGACGAAGGGAAGCCAGAGAAAGAGCCCGTAGTAGGAGATGTTGAGCGCGATCCAGACTACGGCGATCATGAGCGCGGTCCCCCGCAGGCGGTCGCTCAGGAGCTCGCGCACCGAGGAGCGCTCCTCGGGCGCCGCGGCGAGCGTGGCCGGGTCCACCTCCCGGCCGGTGATGCCCGTCAGCACCTCCGCCGCCTCCTCCTTGCGCCCCCTGCGCGTGAGGAAGTAGGGGCTCTCCGGGAGGGCGAGGCGGACGACGAAGGCGAGGAAGGCGGGGAAGGCGGCTGCGAGGAAGAGGTAGCGCCAGCTCCAGCTGCCGCCGACCTGCGTGAGAAAGAGCCAGGAGAGGCCCGTGGCGAGGAGGAGGCCGACAGGCCAGAAGAGGTCGAGGACGACGAGGAAGCGTCCGCGGCGCTGGGGCGGCAGGTACTCCGCCAGCATGGAAGGGTCGACGACCAGGAGCGCGCCCAGGCCGATCCCGGCCAGGAAGCGGAAGGCGGAGACTGATCCCGGCCCCCAGGAGAGCGCCGTGAGAGCGGTGAAGACGGCGTACCAGAGGATCGCGCTCTGGAAGATCCGCCGGCGGCCGATCCGGTCGGCGAGCCGGCCGAAGACCAGGCTGCCCACGAGCGACCCTGCGAGGGCGGAGGCGGCGATCCAGCCGGCCATCCTTCCGGACAGGTCCCAGAGGCCGGTGAAGAGCGGGACGGTGAAGCCGACCAGGAGGATCTCCATGGCCACGAACGTCCAGGCCGCCCCGGTGACGAGGACCGCCTTGCGGTGGAAGGGCGTGAAGCCGCCCTCGCGGAGGACGTCCTCGACGTCGACGTGCGCAGGTGGGGCGGCGCGTGCGGGAATGTCGACGGTGGCCATTGCTATCCTGCGGGAAGGTTTACGACTGAGAGTCGATAACTTGGTGGTGAAGTCTACCATAGAGGTCCAAAGCGGCCACGAGGCGCTGGCCGCGGTGCTCCAGGTTCGGGACGGAGACCTGCAGGTGCTCCTCTGGCAGCGCGCGCGCAGCCCCTTCCTCGGCGCGTGGGCCCTTCCGGGCGGACGTCTCGGCCTCGACGAGACGCTCGAGCGCTCGATCCGCCGTCACCTCGCTGCCAAGGTCGACGTCCGCGAGCTCTCCCACCTGGAGCAGCTCGAGACGCTGAGCGAGCCCGGCCGCCACCCGGAGGGCCGCCTCGTGGCGACCGCGTACCTCGGGCTCGTGCCGGCAGACCTCGACCCGCGCGTTCCGGAGGACACTGCCTGGCACCGGATCGACGACCTCCCGCGGATGGCGTTCGACCACGCCGCCGTGGGGCTCGCCGCCCGCGAGCGCCTCCGTGCGAAGCTCTCCTACACGAACGTCGGCTTCGCGCTCGCGCCGCCGGCGTTTACGATCTCCGAGCTGCGGGCCCTCTACCGCGCCGCGCTCGGGCACGACGTCTCGGCGACGAACCTCCAGCGTGTCCTCGTGCGCCGCCGGCTGCTCGAGCCCACGGGAGAGACCCGCCCGCCGGGGCGTGCCGGCGGCCGTCCGGCCGCCGTCTTCCGCTTCGCCGCCGACGACCTCGAGGTCACGGATCAGTTCGCAGTCCTGCGCCCGCCGGGCGAGCGCTGATCAGATGAGGCCGCAGCGGCGCGCTGCCGTCGGCCAGGGATAGAAGCCGCGGCCCGCTCGGAGGGCCTTCTCGCCGACCCACATCTGCTCCAGCGGCGTCCAGTGGTCGGCCGTGCCCTTCGTGCGCAGGAGCCGACGGCCGTAGGTGCGCTGGAACGAGAGGTCCATCTGGAGCCCTCCGTAGTACGGGGCGTTCGGGTCGTCCCAGGGGCCCTCGTAGCGATGGATGCAGCGCCACTCCTGCAGGTGCGGCGGGCGGCGCGCACGCTTGCGGGCGCGAACCGCTCGCGCCTTCCAACGGTCGCGCAGCCGCAGGACGTAGGCGGGCGACCGGTCCGAGCGTTCCCGCTGCCAGACCCGGGTGAGCGGCTTACCCATGAGGCGCTGCCAGCGCCAGGTCTTCGCCCGGTGCTCCCGGACCTGCTGGACGAGCGGCGTGCCTCCCTGGGCGCGGATGCTGGCCGTCGTCGGGACGGCGACTGTGAGAGCGACGAGAGCGAAGACAGACGCGAGCAGAAGCGCGCGCGTGCGCGTGAGATACAACCGATTCCCCCTTGCTGGGTCTTTGCACTCCCGCCACCGGACGAGCGGCGGGAACGGCCGGGCGTCCAAAGCTGCCGCAGAGGACGCTCGGCCCAGGACGTTCTTTGCCGGAAGCGCCCTACGTTACACTTCGAACGTCATGTTCTGGTTCACCCTCTGGTTCATGGTGATCCTGAAGATCCCGGCGCTCTACCTCTGCTACGTCATCTGGTGGGCGGTCAAGGATCCGCCGGTGGAGACCGCAGGAGGCTCGAGCGGAGGGCTCGGCGGCGGCGGCGTCCGTCCCGATCCACATCGGCCGCGCACGCCGGTCCCCGGTCGCAGGCCCGGCCCCCATGGCTCGCCCGAGCGCCGCCAGGCCCGTACGGCCGAGACCAGCCCGAGCCGCGCGAAGAGGCTCGTCTGAGCACGTCCGAGCATCCCGAGCTCGCCCGCCGCGACCCGGCGGCCGGCCTCGTGGCGGACTTCATGGCGACGTTCGCCACCTTCGCCGGCCTCGCGGCGCTCGTGTACTACCCGGGCCGGATCGGCCCTGGAGCGATCTTCATCTCGCTCCTCGCCGCGGCGATCGGCGGCAGCGACCGCCGGCTCGTCCCCATCGCCGTCCTCGCGACGACGGCGAGCTGGCTGGCGGGGATGATCATCGCCGTCCTGCTCGAGAATCCCATCTTCTAGCGACTCGACGGGTCGGTCAGCCGACCTGAAAAGGCATCACGGTGACTGCCGTGCTCGTGATCTTCCGCCGCCTTCGTTCATGGGCGAGGTACACCAGGCGGTGGGTTCCGGGCGCGAGGCGCGAGGCCGGAATCGTCACGCGCTGCTCTCGCCGGAGCCTCGTCGACCAGACGCCGTGATGTCCGGGGTGATGGTGGAAGTCGGGGTCGACGTGGAACGAGCCCTTGCGGACGCCGTTCGCCATGTCCGCCTTGACGCTCCAGCGGCCGGGCACCGGATCGTCCATCCGCGACGCCCGCCAGGCGCAACCGAAGCCTCCATTCCCGTACTCGTACCGGGGAACCCAGTTGCGCGAGATGATCACATCGCACCCTCGGAGGGGTCTTTTCCACCGCTTTCCGCGGAAGGAGAAGCGGCTTTGCCAGCCGGTGCTCGTGAACCAGCGCCGGACGAGCGCCTTGCGCGAGCTCTTTCGTAGAGCGAGCCCCGTTCGCATCTCCTTGCGCCCGTTCGACTTGGCCCTCCGAAAGTTGAGCCGGTAGCTCTGGAACACCGCGACCGTCGTGCCGGCTGAGCGCCGCACGGCCGCGTTCAGCTCTCTGACCTGGGCCTCCGTCTCCTTGATCCCGACGCCCGCGTCGACGAACCCTCCTCGGACGCCGCTGACCTTGTAGCCGACGACGTTGTGGAACATGTGCCGGTAGTCGAGCCGTCCGCGGCGAACCTTCCGCGCCCACGTCTGTCCCTGCGGGAAGCAGGTGCCGGAGTGGACGTGCTCCGAGTGGTGACCCGGGGTCCGGCGGCGTTTCGTGAGCCAGCCCTGGACCTCGAGGTAGACGCGCGGCTCGGGGTAGCGAACCTCTCCGTCCACCCTCCCGTCCTTGGCGTCGAAGGCGGCGACGTAGTCGGCGGGGGCGCCGAAGCAGGGGGCCGCCTCGGCAGCGCCTGCAGAACCGGCGGCGGCGACGAGGAGCATCCCGAGCAGCAGGGCGGCACGTCGCGCGAGCCGTAGGCGGCGGGTCGTTTGGATGCGGGTGATGTCGAAGCCTCTCTTCCGGGAGGGAGAGTGGGAGAGTCTGACGGACCGCCCAGACGCTCTGCTACGTCGTCGTTCGGCCGGGCCCTTTCGGGCGATCCCCCTAAAGAGGGATTGCGCCACGGCCGATGCACATATCGGCTTCATGGTTCAGGTGCACCCCCGACCCACGGCGTCCAATGGGTAGCTTCAAGCTCCGTCTCGTCACGTACTTCATGCTCCTCTCGCTCCTGCCGCTGGTCGCGGCTACGTGGGCGTTCAGCGAGGTCGCGAAGCGGGGGGAGGCGGGCGGCGCCGATGCCCGGCTGAGCACCGCGCTCCGCGTGGCTGCCGCCGATCACGCCGAGCAGGTGCAGGACGACGCCGCTGCCCCGGCCAACGCGCTCGCGCGCGCAACTCTGGTCCAGCGCGCCTTCGTCGCCCACAACCGCTCGGCGCTCGTCCGCATCTCCCGGGACGTCCCGCACTCGGCCTTCTACTCGGGGGACGACCTGCTCGCAGGGGAAGAGCCGGCATCGACCTCCGTCGTCCGAGAGGCCGACGTGATGACTCGCGGCGGCGAGATCATCGGCACGGTCGTCGTCTCGCTGCCGGTCGACGACGAGCTCGTCGGGGGGTTGCGGAGCAAGGCGGGGCTCGAGAGCGTCGACCGCTTCGTCCTCGTGGCCGAGGGCCGGGTGATCGCGCCGAAGGGCCTCGAGGGAACGGTCGAGGTACCCACGGAGCGCCCGCGCTACGTCTCGCTCCGTGGAACGATGTACCGGGCGATCGGAACCGAGCTCATTTCGGGCCGGTCCCCGGTCTCGCTGCTCGCCCTCACGCCCAAGTCGGGGATCGACGCCGCCGCGAGCGACCTGCGCCGGCGCTTTCTCCTCTTCGCCGTCGGCGCGCTTCTCGCCGTCGGCGTTCTCGCGTACGCCCTCGGGCGCACCATCGTCCGCTCGCTCAAGGAGCTCGCCGACGCAGCCGGCGCCGTCGCGCGAGGCCAGTTCGAGCGGCGCGTTCCGGCGGACGGTCGCGACGAGTTCGCCAGCCTGGGGCGCGCGTTCAACGACATGGCCGCGCAGCTCGAGCTTCGCCTGGAGGAGCTCGCCGCCGAGCGGGGGCGCGTCCGCGACGCGGTCGCCCGCTTCGGCGAGGCCCTCGCGGCCACGCACGACCCCTACGCGCTCCTTCCCGTCATCGTCGGAAGCACCGTCGAGGCGACGGGTGCGAGCGGGGGCCGCCTCGTCGTCGACGACCAGGAGATCGCGCGCGCGGGCGCCCCTGACGAAGGCGGCGTCCCGCTGGCCATCCCCCTCGGCTCCGACGGGGGCGAGAACGCCGTCCTCTACCTGACGCCGTCCGGGAGCGACTTCACCGACGACGCCCGCGAGCTGGCGCACTGGCTCGGCTCGCAGGCGTCGATAGCGCTCGAGAATGCGCGCCTGCACCGGCTCGTGGAGCGCCAGGCGAGCACCGACGGCCTGACAGAGCTTTCCAATAGGCGCCATTTCGAGGAGGCCCTTGACGGCGAGATCACCCGTGCCGAGCGCTTCGGCGGCAGCCTCGCGCTCATCCTCGCCGACCTCGACGACTTCAAGCAGGTGAACGACCGCTACGGGCATCAGGCCGGCGACGACGTCCTCCGGACCTTCGCCGGCATCCTCCGCGCCACCGTGCGGGAGATCGACCTGCCCGCCCGTTACGGCGGCGAGGAGTTCGCCATCCTCCTGCCGCAGACCGAAATCGAAGGGGCGAACCGCCTCGCCGAGCGCCTGCGCCGCGAGCTCGCCTCGCGGCCGATGTCGACTCGCCCGGGCTCGCTCGTCGCGATGACCGCGAGCTTCGGAGTCGCCGCCTTTCCGGACGCCGCGACGCCCGCCGCGCTCTTCGCGGCTGCGGACGACGCCCTCTACCGGGCGAAGCGCCGGGGCAAGAACTGCGTCGTCAACGCGGACGCGAGCCCGACCGTCCGCGTACGGGACTAACCTCAACGTACCCCACAGAGCTCCGCCGGTCGTTTAGAATCCGGCGCCGTCACCCAGTACCCGAAAGAAGCAACCCCCGGAGGTGCGAGTGAGCTTCGACAAGGAGAACATGTTCGCCCGCGTGATCGAGGATCACCTCGAGCTCAAGCGGCGCAACTCCCAGCTCGACGGCAAGCTGCCCATCGACCGCTATCGCGTCGCGGACCCCTTCGAGAACCATCCGCTCTTCAAGACCGAGGAGCAGGCGAGGCTCGAAGACACGCTGAGCGGACAAGAGGACGAGCTCGAGCTCGAACGGAGCCCCGTGCTCGCCTGGCCCGTGGAGGAGCCGGAGACGGCGGAGGAAGCGCCGGACCCGGAGGACACGCTCTGGGGCCGCTCCCGGGACTTCGACTGGGGAGACTAGAGCCAGGCTTCGACGCCGCGCGGGCGATCTAGGCTCGTCGCGCCCGCGGTTTGCCTTCGTCCCTCGTTCGGGTACTGAGGGAGCGTGAGCCGCCGGCTGCTCGTCGTCACCACCGTGCCCGCAGAGGGCGACGTGCTCAGGGAGCGTGTGCGCGCATACGCCGGAGCGGAGGACGCGGAGGTGCGTGTGGTCGCGCCCGCGACGGACGTCTCGCCGCTCCAGTGGCTGGCGAGCGACGAGGACGAGGCCCGCGACGAGGCGGCCGCGAAGGCAGACGAATCCGCGCGCGCCGTCGCTCCCGAGGCGCGGGCGACCGAAGCGGAGGTCGGAGACTCCGATCCGGTGCAGGCGATCGAGGACGCCCTGCGCGAGTTCCCGGCCGACGAGCTCCTCGTCGTGACGCGTTCCGGCGACGAAGCCGGCTGGCTCGAGAAGGGCGCGGCCCGGGAGGCCTTCGAGCGCTTCGACCTCCCGGTGACGCACCTCGTCATCGAGGACGCCTCGCCCTAGACGCCCGGTTGACCAGCTGTCCGGGCGGGTGATTTGATCGCGCGAGGTTCCGCGCGCCTATGGCCTCCTTCCTCTCCAAGCTCCTCGCCGGCGCCGCTCAGGGCCTGGACGGGCGCTTCGGCTGGCACCGCCTGCCGCGCCCTCTCGGGATCCTCACCCTGATCGGACTCCGGACCCAGCTGCGCGAGCGCAACCTCTACGACACGGGGCTTCCCGGCGGGTCCGCGCCCGAGGGGCGGGCGACCTCCGTCCGCACGCTCGACGGGACTTACAACGACCTCGACGAGCCCCTGATGGGGAGCATCGGCTCACGCTTCGGCCGCAACGTCCCGCTCGAGTCGACCTGGCCCGAGCCCGAGCCGGACATCCTCGAGCCCAGTCCGCGGGTGGTGAGCCGCGAGCTCCTCACGAGGACGGAGCTCATTCCCGCCACGATCGTCAACGTCCTCGCGGCGGCCTGGCTCCAGTTCGAGGTGCACGACTGGTTCAGCCACGGCAAGGACGAGCCGGACGACCCCTGGGAGATAGAGCTGGCGGACGACGACCCCTGGGCCGAGCGTCCCATGCGCATTCCGCGCACGCGCCGCGATCCCAGCCACTCCCCGGAGAGCGGCACGGCGCCGACCTTCGTCACGGCTGACAGCCACTGGTGGGACGGCTCCCAGGTCTACGGGTCGGATCCGCAGTTCGCTCGAGCGCTGCGCGCGGGCGAGGACGGAAAGCTCCGCCTCGGCCCGGACGGTCTCCTCCCCCGTGACCTCGAGGAGACCCTCGACCTGAGCGGCGTGGCAGGCAACCTCTGGATCGGGCTCGGCATCCTCCACACGCTCTTCACGCTGGAGCACAACGCGATCTGCGACCGGTTGCGGAGGGAGTACCCGACGTGGACCGACGACCAGCTCTACGAGCGCGCCCGTCTGGTCAACGCCGCCCTGATGGCCAAGATCCACACGGTCGAGTGGACGCCCGCGATCATCGCGCACCCGACCACCCGCTACGCGATGCACGCCAACTGGTGGGGGCTCGTCGGAGAGCGCCTCGGGCGCAGGTTCGGGCGGCTCGGGTCGAGCGAGGTGCTGAGCGGCATCCCCGGCTCGCCCACGGATCACCATGGCGTCCCGTACTCGCTCACGGAGGAGTTCGTCGCCGTCTACCGCATGCACCCGCTGCTCCCCGACGAGTACACGTTCCGCTCCCTCGCCGACGACTCGGTGCTCCAGGAGCGGACCTTCCCCGAGGTGGGCGCGCTCCAGACTCGCACCCGCCTGGAGGAGTTGGGCGTTGCCAACGCCGCCTACTCACTGGGCATCGCGCACCCGGGCGCGATCACGCTCCACAACTACCCGCGCTTCCTCCAGCAGTTCGAGCGGCCGGACGGGACGACGATCGACCTCGCGGCGACGGACGTGATGCGCGTCCGCGAGCGGGGCGTGCCGAGGTACAACGACTTCCGCCGGCACTTCCGGCTCAGGCCGGCGGGCTCGTTCGAAGAGCTGACGGACAACCCGGAATGGGCCGAGGAGATGCGGCGGCTCTACGGGGACGTCGAGCGCGTCGACCTCATGGTCGGGCTCTATGCCGAGCCGTTCCCGAAGGGATTCGGATTCAGCGACACGGCCTTCCGCGTCTTCAGCCTGATGGCCTCGCGGCGGTTAAAGAGCGACCGGTTCTTCACGCGCGATTACACGCCCGAGGTCTACACGCGGGCGGGCCTCGAGTGGATCAACGACAACTCGATGGTTACCGTCCTGCTCCGCCACTTCCCTGAGCTCGCACCGGCGCTCCGCCGGGTGGAGAACGCGTTCCAGCCGTGGAAGCGGGTCGGCGGGTAGCGGCAGAGCTCGCGCCCGGCGTTCTCAGCCTCGGCCAGAGGAAGGGCGGCCGCGTGCACGCCTTCCTCCTCGACGACGGGGAGGGCCTGACGCTGGTCGACCCGCTCTACGACACGGACGGGCAGCGGGTGCTAGATGCCATCGCCGGGATGGGCCGTCGTCCCGAGGACCTGCGGCACATCGTCCTGACGCACGGACACCGCTCCCACCTCGGCGGGGCGCGGGTGCTGCGCGAGCGGAGCGGGGCGGAGGTCTACGGCCACGAGTGGGAGGCGGACATCGTCCGCGGCGAGCGCAAGGCGCAGCCCGTGAGCCTCGTGCCGAGGCGGCCGCTCCGGGCGTACTTTCCCCTGCAGGTGGGGCTCGCGCTCGGGCTCGGCAGGCACCCGCCCTGCCCCGTCGACCACTTCGTCCACGAGGGCGACCGCATCGGCCCCCTGCGCGTCGTGTTCGCGCCGGGCCATTCGCCCGGACACCTGGCATTCCACTGGCCGGAGAGGAGCCTCCTAATCGCCGGGGACGCGATCGCCACCTGGCCGGCCTGGAGCGCCGGCTGGCCCGCGTTCAACCTGAACGAGAAGCAGCACCGCGAGTCGCTTCGCCGCCTGGCCGAGCTCGAGGCGGACGTCGTCGCGGTAGGCCACGGCGAGCCGGTCGCGTCGGGCGGCGCCGCCCGGGTCCGCGACCTGGCGGATCGGCATACTTAGGAGCCGGAAGGGGCGTTAGCTCAGCTGGGAGAGCGCCGGCTTTGCAAGCCGGAGGTCACCGGTTCGATCCCGGTACGCTCCACTGGAAAGTTGCTGGCTATCGGGTTGTCCTCTAGCCGGCCGCAGAGGGCTCCTCGTTTTTCGCTCGCTTTCTCATACAGTCTCTACATGACGACTGCGTTCGCAGACGAGGCCGTTCATATCCGTGACACTGGCCATCTGAGTGACCGAGACATCGCTCGCGCGACCGGTGCAGGCGTCAGCACTGTCGGCGCTTGGCTTCGGCGAACTCGCTCCCCACGTGGCGAGCGCGCGGAGCGGCTCGCCGAACTGTCGGCGATCGTGGAGCGTCTCTCACGCGTGATCGAGCCGAGCTACATCCCGGTCTGGCTCCACAAGCCGGTGGCCGCACTCGACGACGAGAAGCCGATCGACGTCCTTGCACAGGGCGAGTGGCGGCGGGTGGCGCGGCTGATCTCCGAGCTTGAGTCCCCGACGTTTTCGTAGCGCGTGGCGCTCGGCGTCGACGCGGCGTCCGTCAGCGGCGTCTGGTTTCGACATGTTCCCGCGGGCGGCGAACCGCTCTTCCGGCCGGAGCGCCCGGCCGACGGGCGGTGGCAGCGCGGCGAAGTCGTCGAGGGGTTCTACCTGGCCGACAGCGAGGAGACCGCGTGGGCGGAGTGGTACCGAGCGCTCGCCGAATTGGCGATCCCGCCGATGCGGCAACTCCCGCGCGACCTCTGGCGCTTCGAGGTCGAGATCCAGCGCGTCTCCGACCTTTCCCCTCCGCGCGGCCTTCGCGCCTGATCAGGCAACGCTCGCTGCCAGGACTACGAGGGCTCCGTCGACTCGGCGGACAGCGGCGACTCGACGGGTTTCTCGACCATCACGTCCAGCTCCGCAGCCTTTAGCTCGAAGTCGCGCAGCATGGCGTCCTGGCGGGCGAGGGCCTTCCTGATCACGTCGCCGCGGCTCGGGTCTTCCGGGCTGCGACGCAACACCTTCGTCTCCCAGTCGGCCTCGATCTCCCGAAGCGAGGAGCTGACCTGGCTTGCGAGCACGGTGAGCTGCGCTGCGCGCTCGTCCCACTTGAATGCTGCGAGGAGCCCGGCGATCGCGGCGATGAGGACTCCGAACAGGGCGTAGATGATTATCACGCCCGCGCTCTCCGGCCCTGCGAGGTCGTCGAAGACGGCCTTCGTCGCGGTCAACGCCCCGAGCACGATGAGGGACGTCTTCGCGATCGAGGCCAACCGGGTTGCCCTTCGTGCCTCGTTGCGGAGCAACCATACGAGGAGCTCGCCTTCGTAGATCCGCACGTCATACGGATCCTGCCACTCGTCCGCGCTCACGCGAGGCCACGGCTTCGGGATGTCCCTCATCCACGTGAACATGATCGCCCCCGGTTTCAGGAGACTACCTCGCTGCATTTGCCCACGCCGTGCGTCGGCGCTCACTTGCCGACGTGCACGAAGACGACGCCGTCGTCGACGTCTCGCTCCCGCCGCTGGACCTCGCCGCCGTTGTCGTCGCTCGCCTGGGACGTGTTGCCTTCGATCGCAGAGAAGCGCCCCGCGGAGCGGTCGATCCACTTCTCGAACATGCCGATGTGCTTGAACTCCGCAGTGCCGAAGCGATAGACGGCGAGGTCGCCCGGCTTTGGGTTCGTCGTCACCGTGAGGTGGTGCTCTCCCTGACGAGCGTCGGCGACGACGAACGGGCAGAAGGCCCAGCGCGCCGCATTCCTGTCGAACGCCTCGCTGCCGCTCCTCGTGTAGCACCACGTCACGAACATGGCGCACCAGGGAGGGCCGTCGGCCGCCCACCCGTTCGGGTTGTTCATGTACCAGCGTGAGTAACGGACGTTGTTGGACTCGGGCGGCGACTCGCGCGTGCCGAGGCCCTTGATCCCTCGTGCGAGCGCCTTCTCGCGCAGCGGCTTTCTCCGTTTCGCCCGGAGCCGCTCCCGCCGTCGCTCGGCCAGCCTCTTCGGGAGCGGCTTCTGCTCGCTCAGGTAGGCGTGCAGCTTCGGCCCGCATCCGCCTCGCTGCCAGCGGTTCCGGCCGGTGTCCGGGTAGCCGAGCCAGAACTTGGCCCGCTTGCAGCCCTGGTTCGTGAGCTCGCCGAACTCGCCGTCGATCTCGTCCTGGAAGAACGTGCCGTACTTGTTCCTCGTGAGGAGCTCCTGGAACTCGCGCACGTCGTCGCCGGTCATCAATGGAGAGGTGAGATGGAGAACCCGCAAAGGCGTCCTTCGTTCCGGGAGGCCCCTGGAAGGTAGTACCGAGAAGCCGGCAATTCAACGCGGGGCGCGTGCGAGGCCGGGGCGTCCCTTGATCTGCGCGGCCCGATAGGGTCAAGATGGGCCGGGATGGCGCAGGCGCGCGCGGAGAGAGCCGGCCCCCTCGACGGGGTCGTGAGGGCAGTCGTGGCGGCGAACCGCGATCCGAAGGGGCTCGGCCGCGTCAAGGTGTCCTTTCCGGACGCCGACCAGAGTGTCTGGGCCCGCGTGGCGATGCCACTGGCGGGCAACGGGCGCGGCATCCACTTCCGGCCCGAGGTCGGGGACGAGGTGCTCGTCGCCTTCGAAGGAGGCGATCACCGCTCGCCCTACGTGCTGGGCGCGCTCTGGGGAGGCTCGACCAGCCCGCCGGAGAGAATCGAGATCGTGGGCCCGACGGGCGAGGGCTCGATCGTGATCGAGTCGGCAGGGCGGACGATCGTGATCGAGGGCGAAGGCGACGTCACGATCCGCTCAGCGGGCGGCACACTTCGGCTCGAGGGAGTACGGGTCGAGATCGAGGCAGCTGCGACGCTCGAGGCCCACGGGGCGCACGTCGAGGTCACGGGCGACGCCGTCACGAGCGTCAAGGGCGGCATCGTGACGATCAACTAGGACCGTGGCTTCCGCCGCCCGCGTGGGGGACATGCACACCTGCCCGGCCACGACCGGCGTCGTTCCTCACGTCGGCGGACCTGTGCTGCCACCCGGCGTCGCCGGCGTGCTCGTCGGAGGCCTTCCGGCGGCGGTCGTGGGCACTTCGTGCGCCTGCATCGGCCCTCCGGACACGATCGTGTCCGGGTCCGCAACCGTCCTGATCGGCGGCCGGCCGGCGGCCCGCGTGGGGAGCGGGACGGCGCACCTAGGCTCCGTCGCCGGTCCCGGCTGCACTTCGGTGCTCATCGGAGGCTGAGCGGCATCGCCGAGCTGGCCGCCTTCCTCGCCGTCGCCGTCCTCGTGATCGTCACGCCGGGTCAGGACACTGCGCTCACGATCCGCAACTCGCTGCTCGGAGGCCGGCGGGCGGGCATCTTCACGGCCGCCGGCGTGTCTTCCGGGCAGGCGGTGTGGACTCTGGCGGCGAGCGCCGGCGTCACGGCTCTCCTCGTCGCTTCCGAGCCAGCATTCACGGCGCTCAAGCTTGCGGGCGCCGCCTACCTCGTCTACCTGGGCGCGCAGGCCCTCGTCGGCGCGCTCTCCCCGGGGAGGCATCGAACTCCAGCGAGCCGCCGGGACGGGGCTGGGGCGCTCGCGCCGCGAGTCGCGCTCCGGCAGGGGGTGATCAGCAACCTCGGGAATCCCAAGATGGCCGTCTTCTTCACGAGCCTGCTCCCGCAGTTCGCGCCCGGCGGCGGGCGCTCGTTCGTCACCATGCTCCTCCTCGGCCTCCTCTTCTGCTCGCTCACCCTCGTCTGGCTCGCCGCGTACGCGGTCGCCGTGGCGAAGGCGGGCGACGTCCTTCGCCGGCCCGGAGCTCGCCGGATCCTCGACGGCCTGACCGGAATCGTCCTCGTCGCCTTCGGCCTCCGCCTGGCGACCGAGCATCGCTAGGCCGCCCTCATGGCCGCGCTGGAGCTTCGCGAGCGGACGGCCGTCGTCACGGGAGCCGCAAGCGGCATCGGGCGGGCGGTCGCCAAGCGCCTCGTCTCGGAAGGCGCGCGCGTGCTCGCCGTCGACGTCGACCCGGACGAGTCGGGACCGGGTGAGCCCTTCGCCGCCGACCTCACCACGCGCGAAGGAAACCGGGCGGCGGTCGAGGAGGCCCGTGGCCGCTTCGGCGGGCTGAACGCGGTCGTCGCCAACGCCGGGTTCCAGCACGTCGCGCCGGTGGGTGAGTTCCCCGAGGACCGCTGGGACGCCCTGCTCGCGCTCCTCCTCACCAGCCCCTTCCTCCTCGCGAAGTACGCCTGGTCCGCGCTCGCGGAGAGCGGCGACGGGCGCATCGTCGTCGTCGCCTCCGTTCACGGCCTCGTCGCCTCGCCTTTCAAGGCGGGCTACGTGTCCGCGAAGCACGGCGTCCTCGGGCTCGTCAAGGTTCTGGCCCTCGAAGGAGCCGACGAGGGCATCACGGCGTCCGCGATCTGCCCGGGCTTCGTGCGGACGCCCCTCGTCGAGCAGCAAATCGCCGACCAGGCGAGGGCGCACGGTCTCGCCGACGAGCGCGTCCTCGAAGAGGTCATCCTGGGCCCGCAGGCGGTCAAGCGACTCCTCGAGCCGGAGGAGGTGGCCGACGTGGCCGCGATCCTCCTAGGCCCGACCGGACGCTCCTTCACGGGAGCGCCCGTCGTGATGGACCTCGGCTGGACTGCCCGCTGATCCGCCGGACTTGACAACCGCGCGCTGCGGGAGCATGCTTCCGCCGCTCGCGACCGCTTGGGGGAGGCAAAATGGCCGAGTACGTGGAGCCTGGCCGAGTCGGCGGACCGGTTCAGCCGACCGGCGAAACCTGGCCGCTCGGAGCGCGGGAGCCGCTGGGCGTCGCCGATCTGCCGACGCCCGAGGACGTCTTCGCGGCCCCGCACCTCGGCTTCCGCCAGACCGTCGCGCTCGTCATCGGGCCGAGCCTCGTCGCGCTGGGGCTCTCGATCGGATCGGGCGAGTGGCTGCTCGCGCCGCTCGCGATCGGGATCAACGGCTGGGTCGGCATCGGCTTCGTCGCGCTGCTCTCGATCCTCCTGCAGGCCCTCTACAACATGGAGATCGGGCGCTACGTGCTCGCCACGGGCGAGGTGCCGGCGATTGGGTTCGGGCGCATCCCGCCCGGCGCGTACGTCGGGACGATCCTGGCGGTCGTCCTCTTCTACCTCGCCTTCATCACGGGGGGGTGGGCCGCCGGCGCGGGCGACGGCCTCTACACCCTCATCACCGGCGACATCCCCGGCGAGGAGGACCGCACCGAGTCCCGCTGGCTCGCGGTGCTCCTGATCGCCGTCGTCTTCGCCATCACGCTCGTCGGGCGCAAGATCTCGCGCACCCTCGAGCTCGTGAACTGGGTGCTCGTCGTCGGGATCCTCCTGCTGATGCTGATCATCGACATCCTGATCGTCGGGTGGAGCGACCTCGGCGACGGGCTCGAAGGGCTGTTCCGTCCGGCGCTGCCGCCCGAGGGGACGGACGCCGCCGACATCGGCGCCGTCGCCGGCTTCGCCGCGATGGCCTCGGGCCTCAACTACGTGTTCATGAACTACTACCGCGACAAGGGCTACGGGATGGGATCGCGCACCGGCTACATCCCCGCGCTCCTCGGCGGCGAGAAGCGCGAGGTCGCGGCGGTCGGGACGACCTTCCGCGAGACGCCCGACAACGCGGCGCTCTGGCGGCGCTGGTGGGGCTTCCTGAAGGCGGAGATGTGGCTGGTCTTCGTGCCCGGCGCGCTCCTCGGCATCCTCCTGCCCGGCATCCTCATCAGCCACCTCGCGCAGGAGACGGGCACGGCGCCGAGCCGCGAGACGATGCCCACGTACGCCGCCGACCAGCTGCGCGCGACGGGCGAGGGCGACTTCTTCTTCTACCTCGCCCTCGTGATCGGCTTCCTCGTCCTCTTCACGACGCAGATCGTGGTCTTCGAGATGCTCGTGCGGAACTTCGTCGACGCCGTCTACGGCTCCAGCTCGCGCTTCCGCAACGCCGTGGGTGGCGACCCGCGGAAGTTCTACTATCCCTTCATGGTCCTGCTGGCGATCGTCATCTCGATCATCATCTTCCAGGCCCTGCCCACGACTCTCGTCTCCTGGGCGGCCAACATGTCCAACCTCGCGGCGCTCGTCATGCCGCTGCTGCTCATGTTCCTGATCTCGAAGCTGCCTCGGCCGGCGAGGGCTCAGTGGTGGTCGTATCTGATCCTGATCGTCGTCATGGTCTACTTCGGCTACTTCTTCCTCAACTTCTTCGTCGGGGAAGTGAGCGGGGGCGACACCGACCTCTCGTTCTGGTAGACGAGGCTCGCGCCGTTGACGACGTGAGCGGCGCCCTCTAGGCTGATGAGGTCAGGCGCACGGCGCGCATCCCTTCGCCGAGAGGAGGTTCGGAGATGACTGAGCTCTTTGCGTTCCGGGCCTCGGGGCTCTCGGCCTAGGCCGCCACAGACCTTCCGGGACTCCGAGCCCGTAGCGGCGCCGCCCGAGCGGCGCTCGATCCTGCCTGCTCACGAGAGGAGCCCCGCTTGACCGTCTCGACGGAGTACGACCTGCAGGACCTCGGCTGGGACGCGTCCTGGGAGGACGCGTTCGAGCCGTACGCTCGACGACAACTGATCCCGGCCAGGGTGGCAGTCCGCCACCACGGC
>DASQWP010000082.1:0-12403 GCA_035640195.1 Gaiellaceae bacterium
AAGGTGGCGGACACGTTCGAGGCGCCGGGGGACGAGATCGAGCGCCTCATGTACACCTACAGCGTCCTGTGCTGCCTGCCCGTTGGCATGTCGGAGACGCCCTCCGCGGCCACGGGGACGGTCATGCGCACAGACACACTCCGTCGCTACGCGCTCGATGCGGGCTTCGCCGACCTCGAGGTTCTCCCGGTCGAGCACGACTTCTTCCGCCTCTATCGCCTCCTCCCCTAAGCGGGCGTGAGGCGGAGCTCCCTCGGGAGCGAGCGCTCGAGCGTGAGCGCGAGCGCGCCCGCCGCCAGGCAGACGCCCGCGGCGAGCGGCCAGAGGGCGAGGGGCTCGGCGCCGAGGACGAAGCCGCCCACTGCGGGGCCGACGAGGAAGCCGAGGTCCCACGAGTTCGTCGAGACGGCCATGTAGCGCCCGCGCAGGTGCGGTGGGGCGAGATCGGCCACGAGCGCTCCCTGAACGGGCCCCTGGAAGCACTCGCCCAGCCCGAACACGACGGCGGCGAGCGCGAACACCGCCACCGCCGCGACGTCGTCGAGCCAGGCGCCGCCCGCGAGCACGACGAGCCACGCGCTCGCCCACAGCAGCGTCATGGCGGCGAGGGCCTTCATGCGCCGGCGCCCTTCCAGGAGCTTCGCGAGGGGAAGCTGCGCCAGGACGATCACGACTGTGTTGATGAAGAAGATGAGGCCGATGCCGAGCTCGCTCACGCCCGCCTCCGTCTTGGCGAAGACGGGCAGGAGCTCGAACTGCGCGTAGCCGGCGGCGACGAAGACGACGTTCAGGCCGACGATGCCGAGGAAGACCCGGTGGCGAAGAACCTCGAGGTAGCCGCCCGGGCCGACCGGCGCGCCGCCTCGGTCGATCTCGGGCTCCGGGACGAGTGGGAGCACTGCGACGAAGACGAGGAAGCTGGCGGCGTCAACGAGGAAGAGGACGGTGAAGCTCGTCGGGTCGGCGGTCGTGGCGATCAGCCCGCCGACGAGGCCGCCGATGCCGATGCCGAGGTTACGCGTCACCCGCTGGAGCGCGAAGGCGCCGTGGCGGCGAGCTTGGGGCGCGAGGCCGGCGAGGAGCGCGGACTGGCTCGGCCAGAACCCCGCGTTCCCGACGCCGGCCACCGCGGTGGCGAGGACGGCGTGCCACGGCTCGCGGATGAGGGGGAAGCTGCCGAAGCCGAGAGCCATTAGCACGAGCGCGCCCGTCAGCGTCGCCCGCCCCCCGATGCGGTCGACGACGATGCCGATGAGCGGCCCGGCCACCAGCCCGGCGCCGCCGACGACGGCGAGGACCAGCCCCGTGGTAGGAAGCGAGAAGTCCCGCACCTCGTGCAGGTAGATGGCGATGAAGGGGTAGGCGATGCCGTTGCCGATCGCGTTGGCCAGCCCGCCGCCGTTGAGGATCCAGACGGGACGGGGAAGCCGGGGATCGAGGCTGCGCAGGTAGGCGGCGAGCCGCCTCACTCGCCGAGCGTCGCCCAGACCTCGAGCTTCGAGCGGATGCGCCCGATCACCTCGTCGGTGAACTCGCTCGAGGAGGCGTGGCCGCCGAGGTCGGCGGTGCGAGTCCCCGCCGAGACGGCCTCCAGGCAGGCCTCCCGGAGCGCCCGACCGGCCGCGCGCGCCTCCCTATCGTCGATGTGCGTGAGGAGCGCGGCGCTCGCGAGGATCATCGCCATCGGGTTGGCGACGTTCTTGCCCTGGAGGGCGGGAGCCGTCCCGTGCGCCGCCTCCGCGAGCAGCGCGCGCGGCGCGTAGTCATCGTCGAAGGCGACGAGGAGCGACTCCGAGCCGGCGATCGAGCCGAAGAGCGGGAGCACGAGATCGGAAAGGATGTCGCCGTCGCGGTTCAGCGCCGGGATGACGAGGCCCTCGCCGGCGGAGCCGATCAGGAGCGCGAACGTCGCGTCGATCAGCTGCGGCTCGTACGAGACGTCGGGATGGCGCTCCGCGGCGGCGTCCATCTCCTCCTTGAGCATGCCCTCGTAGACCGGCGAGACGGTGTACTTGGGCCCGCCGAAGACCTTCGCCTTCATCCGCTCGGCGTGGCGGAACGAGAACTCGGCCACCGCGCGGCAGATGCGGCGCTCGATGCGCGTCGTGCGGAAGGCCGCCTCGTCCTCGCCCGAGCCCTCGCGCCACTCCTCGGCGCCGTACGCATCTCCCACCGCCATGCGCACGACGGAGATGGGGTTGTGCGCGCCGCCGATCGGGACCACGCCGGGAATGCGGCGCCCGGTGCGCACGATGACATGGCCGCCGATCTCCTCCCGCAGGATGCGGTTGGGGCTGCCGACGTCGTCCTTCCCCTCCGGGGTGACGGTGGCCGCCTTGAGCCCCAGCCCGGCCGCGCGGATCGCCCGGGCGGCCTCGTGGACGACCTCGTTCCGGGTCTCGCGCCGGCTCTCCAGCGAGAGGTCGTAGCGGGGCAGGTCAAGCTCGAAGCCGAGGACGTCCGGAGTGAGGACGCGGAGCGCCTCCTCCAACAATTCCTGCCCGGTTTCGTCCCCTTCCAAGACGACGATGGTCCGAGTCTCCATGGCCGCCTGAGTCTAGAGATAGGTGTTATTGAATGGTAAGCTCGCCTCCCGCCCAGCGTAGAGGGGGTCGTTGAGATGGCCGAAGTCACGTTCGACCAGGTCAGCAAGATCTACCCCGACGGCACGAAGGCCGTTTCGGAGGTCGACCTCGAGATCCGGGACGGCGAGTTCATGGTGCTCGTCGGGCCGTCCGGCTGCGGGAAGACGACCGCCCTCCGCATGGTCGCCGGCCTGGAGGAGATCTCCGAGGGCGTGCTCAAGATCGGCGAGCGCGTCGTCAACCACGTGCCGCCGCGCGACCGTGACATCGCCATGGTCTTCCAGAGCTACGCGCTCTATCCGCACCTCTCGGTCTACGACAACATCGCCTTCGGGCTCAAGCTGAAGAAGGAGAAGAAGGCGGAGATCGACCGCCGGGTTCAGGAAGCCGCCGGCATCCTGGGGCTCGAGCCCTTCCTCAAGCGCAAGCCGCGTGCCCTCTCCGGCGGGCAGAGGCAGCGCGTCGCCATGGGGCGGGCCATCGTCCGCCAGCCGCAGGCGTTCCTGATGGACGAGCCGCTCTCGAACCTCGACGCGAAGCTTCGGGTGCAGATGCGGGCCGAGATCAGCCGGCTCCAGAGCGACCTGGGGACGACGACGATCTACGTCACGCACGATCAGGTCGAGGCGATGACGATGGGCGACCGAGTCGCCGTAATGCGCAAGGGGGAGCTCCAGCAGGTCGCGGACCCGCAGCAGCTCTACGACCATCCGGTCAACCTCTTCGTCGGCGGGTTCATCGGCAGCCCGGCGATGAACATGGTCGAGGCGACGCTCGAGCGGGCGAACGGGGGTCTCGCGGCCAAGCTCGGAAGCCACAGCATCGCGCTCGGCGACGAGACGCTCGACGCCAGGCCCGGGCTCACACGCTACGAGGGAAGGACCGTCGTGCTCGGCATCCGCCCGGAGGACCTCGAGGACGCGGCGCTGGCGACCGACATCCCCGGGAACCGGCGCCTGAGCGGCAACGTAGAGCTCAGGGAAGCCCTGGGCTCCGAGATCATGGTGCACTTCACCGTCGATGCCCCGCCCGCCCTCACGGAGGACGTGCGCGAGCTGGCCAAGGATGCCGGCGACGAGCGCGCAGTCCAGGAGGAGGGAGCCCGGGAGACCACGATGGTCGGCCGCTTCGGGGCCCGCTCGGACGTGAGCGAAGGCAAGGCCGCCGAGGTGGCGGTGGACACGCGCGCTCTGCATTTCTTCGACCCCGACTCGGGGCTCGGCATCTACGACAGCGAAGGAAAGGGAGGTTCATGAGGCGTCGGCTTCTACTTCTGGCTCTACTGGCCCTGCTCGTACCCCTCGTCACCGCCGGCTGCGGCGGCGACGACGACGGGGAGGCGGACGGGGACACGGCCCCGGCGGCCGATGGAGAAGGCGTCTCCGGGGAGATCGCCGTCATGGCCGTCTGGACGGGCCCCGAGCAGGAGGCCTTCCAGGCCGTCCTGGACGGCTTCACCGAGGCGAACCCCGACGTGACGGTGAACTACACGTCGGCGGGAGACCAGCTGCCGACCCAGCTCGCCACGGCCGTCGAGGGCGGCAACCCGCCGGACCTCGCCGTGCTCCCGCAGCCGGGCCTGATGGCCGACTTCGCCGAGCAAGGCGCGCTCGTCCCGCTCGATTTCGCCGCCTCCGAGATCGAGGAGAACCTCGGTGAGTCCGCCATCGAGATCGGAACCGTCGACGACACGCTCTACGGCTTCCTCTTCAAGGCGGCCAACAAGTCGACCGTCTGGTACAACGTCGCGGCCTTCGAGGACGCCGGCGTCGAGCCTCCCGAAACCTGGGACGACTTCCTCGCGGCGGCGGAGACTCTCGAAGCGTCGGGGGTGCCCGCCTACTCGATCGGCGGCGCGGACGGCTGGACGCTCACCGACCTGTTCGAGAACATCTATCTCCGCTCGGCGGGACCCGACATGTACGACCAGTTGTCCAGGCACGAGATCCCGTGGACGGACGACTCGGTCACGGAAGCGCTTACGCTCATGGGCGAGATCCTCGGCGACACCGGCAACATCGCCGGCGGGACGCAGGGAGCCCTCCAGACGGACTTCCCCACGTCGGTGACGCAGGTCTTCTCCGACCCGCCCGAGGCGGCCATGGTCATCGAGGGCGACTTCGTCGGCGGCGTGATCGCCGACTCGACGGAAGCGGAGCCGGAGACCGGGTACAACGTCTTCGAATTCCCCTCCATCGAGGACTCGGCCCCGTCGATCGTCGTCGGAGGTGACACGGTGGTCATGTTCGAGGACAGCCCGGCCGCGCAGGCCCTCGTCCGCTACCTGACGACCACCGAGGCGGCGCAGATCTGGGCCGAGCGAGGCGGCTTCGCGTCGCTGAACCGGGGTCTCGACCCCTCGGTGTACCCGGATCCGATCTCGCAGACGACCGCGGGGGCGCTCTCCGGGGCGGAGACCGTCCGCTTCGACCTCTCCGACCTCCAGCCGGCCGAGTTCGGCGGGACGGTCGGGCAAGGCCTGTTCAAGCTCTTCCAGGACTTCCTCCGCAACCCAGACGACGTGGACGGGATCGCGCAGCAGATGGAGGACGCGGCCGCGCAGGCCTTCGGCGAGTAAGGCCGCAGGCGACGAGGAGCGCATGAGCGGCGCGAGCGTCACGGCGGAGCCCCCGACCAGGGGGGCTCCACCGACAGCCGAACCGGGCCGGTGGCGGAAGCACGCCGTCACGGCCGGTTTCCTCGCGCCCGCGGCGTTCTTCCTCGGACTCTTCATCATCTACCCGGCGATCCGGACCGTCGTCCGGAGCTTCTTCGACCGCTCCGGCGACGCCTTCGTCGGCGTCGACAACTACACCCGGCTTTTCAACGACGCGAGCACGGTCACGGCGATCAAGAACAACGCCATCTGGATCGGCGTCGTTCCCGCCGTCGTAACGGCGATCGGGCTCATCTTCGCGGTCATGACCGAGCGGGTCAGCTGGTCGGTGGCCTTCAAGACGGTCGTCTTCATGCCGATGGCCATCTCGCTCTTCGCCGCCGGGATCATCTGGCGGGCGGCGATGTACCAGCAGGAGCCCGACGAGGGCGCCATCAACGCGGCGGTCGCCGTGGTCGCCGACGCCTTCAGCCCGTCCGGTCCGCTTACGCGCGCCCAGCCCTCGACCGAGAACGTCACCGGGACGCCCCAGGGCGGGCTCACGCTTCAGGAGCCGATCCAGCCCGGAGCCGTCGCCACGATCGGGCTCACCGGAATTGCGGCAGACGAGGTTCCCGAGGACGCCGAGCAGGCCGTGCTACCCGAAGCCGTCCAGGGAGGAATCTCAGGAGTCGTCTGGCGCGACTTCAGCCCCGGCGGCGGCACGCCCGGTGAGGTCGAGCAGAATGAGGCGGGTCTCGGCGGCGTGACGGTCGAGCTCCGTGACCCGGATGGGGCGGCGCTCGAGTCGACCACGACCGAGGCGAACGGCACGTTCGTCTTCGAGGAGGTCGAGTCGGGCGACTACCGCGTGGCGATCGGATCGGAGACCTTCTCGGAGGGCTTCGGCGGCGTCGGCTGGCTCACGGCCCAGCTGATCACGGTCTCCATGATCGTGTCCTACATCTGGATCTGGGCCGGCTTCGCCATGGTGGTTATCGCCGCCGGCCTGGCGTCCATCCCGCGTGACGTCCTCGAGGCCGCGCGGACGGACGGCGGCTCCGAGTGGCAGGTGTTCCGGCGCGTGACCGTGCCGCTCCTGGCGCCCGTCCTCACGGTGGTGTTCATCACGATGCTCATCAACGTGCTCAAGGTCTTCGACATCGTGCTCTCGGTCGCGCCGGGCTCGGTGCAGCCTGACGCGACGCTCATCGCGCTCGAGATGTGGCGGCAGTCGTTCACCGCGGCGAACAACTTCGGCTTCGGCTCCGCGATCGCCGTCTTCCTGTTCGTGCTCGTGATCCCGATCCTGCTTCTGAACGTGCGCCGCTTCAAGAGGGAGGTGTAGGACCCCTGGCCACCGCAACCGCTGAAGCCGCCGGCCGCCCGGTCGTCATCGAGGAGAGCCTCGCGACCCGGATTCTCCGCGTTCTGGGCAAGGCGCCGATCCACGTCATACTCGTCGTCGTCGGCCTGTTCTGGCTCGTCCCGAGCATCGGGCTCTTCGCCATCTCGCTCATGTCGCCGGCCGACCTGAACGAGGTGGGCTGGTGGCGCATCTTCGCCGAGCCGAGCCTCCTCACGCTCGACAACTACCAGGCCATCTTCGAGAACGAGGCGATCACGTCGTCGCTCACGACGACGATCTACATCGCCATCGGCGGCACGGTGCTCCCGATCTTCATCGCCTCCCTCGCGGGCTACGCGTTCGCCTGGCTGGACTTCTGGGGCAGGGACTGGTTCTTCATCCTCGTGATCGCGCTCCTCGTGGTGCCGCTCCAGATGGCGCTCATCCCGATGTTCGAGATCTACAACAACCTCGGGATCTTCGACACGGTCATCTCCATCGCGCTCTTCCACACGGCGTTCGGGCTTCCCTTCGCCATCTTCCTGCTGCGCAACTTCTTCATCGGAATACCCAAGGAGCTGCTCGAGGCGGCGCGGATCGACGGCGCCTCCGAGCTGCGCATCTTCTTCCGGCTGATCCTGCCGCTGGGCCTCCCGGCAATCGCCTCGCTCGCCATCTTCCAGTTCCTGTGGTCGTGGAACGATCTTCTCGTCGCCCTCGTCTTCGGGCGCGAGACCCAGCCGATCACCGTGGCGATCTTCTCCCAGCTGCGCCAGTTCGGGGCGAACATCGAGCTGATCGCGCCGGCGACGTTCGTGTCGCTGGCCATCCCGCTCGTCGTCTTCTTCGCCTTCCAGCGCTACTTCGTGCAGGGGCTGCTCGCTGGCTCGGTGAAGTAGAGGTGGTGTGACAGCTTCGTGACGGAGCCGTGCGCGATCGTCGGCGGCGGCCTCGCGGGGTTCGTCGCGTATGCCACCCTCCGGCATGGGGGGCTCGAGCCGTCCGAGATCGCCGTGTTCGGAACGGACCCCGACCCTGCGGCCGTCTGGCGCCGGCGCGCCGCCTCGATCCGCCAGCGGCGCATGCGCTCCGAGAGCGACGGGCACTGCCTGCCGACCTCCTTCCCCGGCCTCGCCGTCCGCTCCGCGCTCAGACGCCGGAGCGTCGTCCCGCTCCTCGAGTCGGTCTGCGACCGGTATCACCCGACGGTGGAGGAGTTCCTCGACCACGTCGCCGAGCTCCGCGAGCGCTCCGGGTGGGACGAGAGCTTCGAGGCCGCCTGTGTCGAGCGCGCCCTCCCGGTCGAGGAAGGCTTCGAGCTGGACGGCCGCGGCCCATTCGCCCACGTCCTCCTGGCGCCGGGCCATCCCGGCCTGGCGCTTCCTCCCGAGCTCGAGCACGACGATCGCGCGGTGCACGCGTACGAGCCGCACGACTACGCCGACGAGGTCGAGGTCGTGGGCGCCGGCATGGCCGCCGCGACCGAATGGCTGAACGCCCTCGCCGCCGGCTCGACGGTGATCTCGGTGCGCCGGCGCGAGCCCCAGCGCCGCCCGCTCAACCTCTCCCGCGAGCTCTTCACGCGCCGCGGCCTAGCGGCCTTCCACCGGACGGGGGCAGAGGAGCGCGCGGGCCTGCTGCGCGGCTGGTCGGCGCCCTCCTACCCGCCGGGACGGGCCTGGGACGAGCCCGTCGAGCGAGCGGCCCGGGAGGGACGGTTCCGGGTGTCGTCCGAGCTCGACGGCGCCCCGCAGGTGATTTGCGCCACCGGCTTCAAACGCGGCTTCCGGCACGATCGCCTCCTGGCGGCCCTCGTCGAGGAGCACGACCTCGACACCCAGGCGGGCTGGATCGTGCTGGCGCCGGACTGCACCGTCCCGGCGCTCACGAACGACGACCGCACGCTGGCGCTCGCGGGGGCGCCGGCGCAGTGGGCGTTCCCGGCGGCGGACACGCTGGCCGGGGCGAAGTACGCGGCGCGCCGCTTCCTGGCCCGGGTGAGAGCATGGCGTACACGCTGAAGGGGCGCTTGGAGTCGCGCCTCGCGGTCGTGCTCGCGCCGCTTCTCGCTGCCTGCCTGCTCGCCGCCCTCATCCGCGAGTGGTGGCCCGTGGAGCTCGCTCTCCTGATGCTCGCCGTCGGGCTCGCCCTCGACGCGACCGTCTATCACCGTGCCTTCTCCTACCAGGCCGGCTGGCTCGCCCTGCCGCTCGGCCTCGTGGAGCTCGCGGCGGTCATGGGCCTCGCCCGCCTGCTCGACGTGGCGGCTCCCCTCGACGCCGCTCTGGCCTTCTACGCGGGCTCGTGGCTCCTCGCGCAGGCGCTCCTCCATGCGGCTTTCCCGCTGGTGCGGCTCTCCTATGGGGAGGACGGCGGCGAGCTCGGCCGCGCCGGTTCGGCGTCAGCGGGCGTCGTCGTCACGCTCGTGGCCTCCCTGGGCGGCCTCGCCTGGGCCACCCTGCCTCCGACGGTCCACCTCGCGGCGGGTGTCCACCAGGGCCCGCTCGTCCTCGACAGCGAGCAGATCCTCGTCGGCGCGCAAGGTGCCGTCGTCAGGGGCGGCATCGTCGTGACCGCGGACGGGGTCACCGTGCGGGACGTGACGGTGGTCGGCGGCGAGCACGGCATTCACGTCGACGGGGCCGAGGACGTGCTCCTGGAGGACGTGACCGTTCGCGGCTCAGAGCTCGATGGCATCAACGTTCGCCGGAGCTCGGTGACGATCCGCGACTGCGTCGTGGACGTGAGCGGCCGGTACACGCAGGGAATCGACGTGTCCTTCGGCTTCGACCTGGCCCCCTCGGTCGTCGAGGGCTGCATCGTCACGGGAGGGCAGGAGGGAATCGTCACGCATTTCGCGCACGCCGTCGTTCGCGAGAATCAGGTGAGCGGCACCAGCATGCGCGCCATCACGCTCACCGAGATGTCGATGGCGACAGTCGAGGACAACGAGGTCGAAGACGTGCTCGGCGTCGGGATCTTTTGCGGTGACTATTCGATGTGCGAGATCGAAGGGAATTCCGTCGTCGGGACGCGGGCGGATGTCGCCTCAGAGGATCTCACTCGAATGGGTTATGGCATCCTCGCCCACTACGGGGCATCGGCGACTCTTGTTGACAATACGCTGCGTGACAATCGCCACGCAACAGGATCGTTCTTGGACGCGCGCATTTCGAGCGAGTAGAGTCCTTCCGTACAGTCGAAATAGGAGGGACATTGGCACGGAAGACAATTCTCGTCTGCGACAACTGCGGCAAGGAAGTCGGCGAAGGAAAAGGCGCCGCGCTTCGCCTCACGTATTCCGACGCGCGGCGGGGCGCGAAGGCCGCCGACCTCTGCGACGACTGCGCGGGCAAGATGCCCGGCCGTCCGGCCGCACGTCGGGGGCGCCGGCCGAAGGCCGCAGCGGCCTAGGCGCCAGCGCGCTCCGCGTCGGTTCAGTTACGAGAGTGCTTCCCCTCGCTCCGGGGCCCGGAGGCCCGCCGGAGCGAGGGGTAGACTAGATCGGTGCCGCTCGCTCTGCTGGTTGGCCCGGCGAACGCCGGGAAGGTGGCGCGGCTGCTCGATCGCTATCTGGGGGCGCTTCCGCGCGAGCCGTTCCTCGTCGTCCCGAACCGGGCCGAGGTCGACCGCGTCGAGCGCGACCTGCTCGCGCGCTCGCCGGCCCTCCTCGGCGGCCGGATCGGGACGTTCGACGACCTCTTCGAGCTGATCGCGCGGGGCGACGGCCGCGTCCGGCCGGTCGCCACCGACCTGCAGCAGTCGCTCGTCCTGCGGCGGGTGCTCGCCAGTACGCCGCTGAACGGGCTCGGCGCCTCGGCCCGCTTCGGCGGCTTCGCGGACGGCCTGCTCGGCGCCATCTCGGAGCTCGAGTCTGGGCTCGTCCCGCCCGCGGAGGTGGGCGGCGACCTCGCACGGCTCTATGCCGCCTACCGGGAGGAGCTCGACCGCCTGGGGCTTTGGGATCGCGACCGCGAGCGCCGGCACGCCGTGGAGCGCGTCGAGGGCGAGCTCGAGGCCTGGGACGGGCGCCCGGTATTCGCCTACGGATTCGAGGACCTGACCGGAGCTCAGTGGGCTCTGCTGGCAGCGCTTGCCGGGCGGGCCGAGGTGACCGTCTCGCTCCCCTACGAGCCCGGCCGGCCCGCGTTCGCCTCGCTCCAGCGGACGGCCGAGGATCTCGGACGCCTGGCCGACGGGCGGAGCGAGGAGCTTCCGCCCGCCTACGCGGAGATCGCGCACCCTGCGCTCGCGCACCTGGAGCGCACTCTCTTCGGCGACGGCCCGGCGGGGGGCGGCCCACCGCTCGAGGGTGCGGTGCGCTTCCTCGAGGGAGCGGGCGCGCGCGGGTCGCTCGAGCTGGTCGCGGACGAGCTCCTTCGCCTGCTGCGCGAAGGCACGGCGCCCGAGCAGATCGCGCTGGTGTGCCCCTCTCTCGAGCGGCTCCGCGCTCCGCTCGAGACCGCGCTCGGGACGATGGGCGTTCCATACGCTCTCGAGGGGCGGTTGCGCTTGCCGCAGACCCCGTTCGGGCACGTGCTCCTCTCAGCGCTTCGCTTCGCGTGGGGGAGTGGCGAGCGGCGCGACCTCTTCACGTTCCTCCGCTCGCCCTACTCGGGGCTGGCGCGCGCGCATGCGGACTATCTCGAAGGCCGCCTCCGCGGGCTCGGCGTGCGTACGAAGATCGAGGAGCGCGCCACCGAGCTGCGGGGACAGCCGCTGCCTCTGCTCGACCAGGTGCGAGAGGCCGCCTCGCCTCTCGAGGCGGCACGCCTCCTGGCGGCGTCGATGCTGCGGGGCGCGCACGGCCTCGAATCGCCCCCGGTCGGCCCGGGGTCGCTCCTCGACCTTCGGGCTCACGAGGCGGTGGCGCGCCTACTGCGCGAGCTGGAGGGCTGGGAGGAGCTCGCGGGCACGCTCGGCCGCGAGGAGCTGCTCGCCGCGCTCGAGCACGCGGCGGTTCGGCTGGCCGGGGCGGCCGAGCCCGGCCGGGTCGCCGTGATCGACCTCCTACGGGCGCGCACCCGCCGCTTCGAGGTCGTCTTCGTGCTCGGGCTCGAGGAGGGAAGCCTGCCGCGCCGTGCACTCGCCTCGCCCTTCCTCGACGACGAGACGAGGCGAGAGCTCGACGAGCGCACCCGCGCACGGCTCGTCAGGGCCGACCCGGTCAGCCGCGACCGCTATCTCTTCTACGCGGCCTGCACGCGCCCCTCGCGCCGGCTCTACCTCGTGCGGCAGGCGGCGACCGACGAGGGCAGCCCCCGTCAGGCGAGCCCTTTCTGGGACGAGGTGCGAGGGCTCTTCGCCTCTGCCGAGGTCGCGCGCTGGACGCGCCGGCGGCCGCTCTCGGCGCTCACCTGGGCGCTCGAGGAGGCCCCGAGCGAGCGCGAGCGCTTGCGCACCGTCGCCGGCCTCGGCGCGACGGATCCCGCCGGCGCCGAGGCGCTCGCGCGCGCGAACGGCTGGGACCGGCGGTTCGTGCGCGCCCGCAGGGCGTTCGAGCGTCCGACACGGCTGACCCACCCCGCCGTACTCGCCGCGCTCCGCGAGCGCACGACCTTCAACGCGACGGAGCTCGAGACCTTCGGGACCTGCTCGTCGATGTGGCTCTTCGATCGCGTCGTCGACCCCAGGGAGATCGACGGCGAGCTCGACGCCCGCCTCCGCGGAGCCGTCGCCCACCAGGCGCTCTACCGGTTCTACGCGGGGCTTCCCAAGCGGCTCGGCGTCGAGCGGGTCGAGCCCGAGCGGCTGGACGACGCGCTCGCATTCCTGCGCGAGTGCCTCGCGGACGCTCTCGCGGGCCACGTCCGGATCGAGCTGTCCGAGCTCGACCGCCTCGAGCTCGAGGGCACGCTCGTGCGCGATCTCGAG
>DASQWP010000083.1:0-2632 GCA_035640195.1 Gaiellaceae bacterium
TGGCGCGGCGGCGCCGAGCACGCGAACGGTGCCGGCCTGGGGCACAACCTACTGGGCCCCGAGGGCATGGACCGCGTGGACGCGGAGTCGCTCGAGCGGGAGCTCGAGCGGACGGTTCAGGGGGAGGTCCGCTTCGACGCCGGCACCCGCGCGATCTACTCGCACGACAGCTCCAACTACCGCCAGGCCCCGATCGGGGTCGTGATCCCGAGGACCGTCGAGGACGTCGTCGAGGCGCACCGGATCTGCGCGGAGCACGACGCCCCGATCCTGAACCGCGGCTGCGCCACGAGTCTCTCCGGCGAGACGACCAACGTCGCCGTCGTGATCGACCACTCGAAGTACCTGCTGCACATCCACGAGATCGACGCCGAGCGCGCGCTCGCGCGCGTCGAGCCCGGCGTCGTCCGCGACCAGCTCTCCGACAAGACCGAGGAGCAGTTCCACCTGACCTTTGCGCCGGACACCTCCACGCACGAGTACGCGACGTTCGGCGGGATGATCGGAAACAACTCCTGCGGCATCCACTCGGTGATGGCGGGGCGGACCTCCGACAACGTCCACGAGCTGGAGGTGCTCACCTACGACGGGCTCAGGCTGCGCGTAGGCCGGACGACCGAGGAGGAGCTCGAGCGCATCATCGCCGACGGGGACCGCCGCGGAGAGCTCTACCGGCAAATGCGCGACCTGCGCGACCGCTACGCCGATCGCATCCGCGCGGGGTTCCCGGACATCCCCCGGCGGGTGTCGGGCTACAACATCGACGAGCTCCTCCCGGAGCGCGGCTTCAACGTCGCTCGCGCGCTGGTCGGCTCCGAGGGGACGCTCGCCACCGTCCTGGAGGCGACGGTCAGGCTCGTCCACTCGCCGCCGAAGCGCGCGACGCTGATCCTCGGCTACCCGGACATCTTCCACGCCGCGGACCACGTCATGGAGATCCTCGAGTACGGCCCCGTCGGGCTGGAGGCGATCGACGACAAGCTCATCTACGACATGCGCGTGCGCGGGATGCACAGCTCCGACATCCCGCTGCTGCCGGAGGGCGACGGCTTCCTGCTGTGCGAGTTCGCCGGCGAGACGATCGAGGTGGCCGACGAGCGCGCGCGCCGGTGCGCAAAGACGCTCGAGCGCGACCGCGACACGCCGACCATGAAGCTGCTCGACTCCGTCGAGCAGGCCGAGCAGGTGTGGGGCATCCGCGAATCGGGGCTCGGCGCCACCTCGTACGTGCCGATGGAGCGCGACCACTGGCCGGGCTGGGAGGATGCCGCCGTGCAGCCGGCCCGCCTCGGCGCGTACCTGCGCGAGTTCCAGCAGCTCCTCGCCCGCCACGACTACCAGGCCGCCCTCTACGGCCACTTCGGCGACGGCTGCGTGCACTGCCGCATCAACTTCGACCTTCGGAGCGCCGGCGGGGTCCGGAAGTGGCGGAGCTTCCTCGACGAGGCGGCCGATCTCTGCCTCGAGCACGGCGGCTCGCTCTCGGGCGAGCACGGCGACGGCCAGCAGCGCGCCGAGCTGCTGCCGAAGATGTTCGGCGAGGAGCTCGTGCAGGCCTTCCGGGAGTTCAAGGGCATCTGGGATCCACGCAACCGGATGAACCCGCACAAGCTCGTGGATCCCTATCCGATCGTCTCCAACATGAAGCTGGGCGCCGGTTACGAGCCGCCTCAGGTCGACACCCACTTCTCCTACCCCGAGGACGGCGGGTCCTTCGCGCATGCGGCGCTGCGCTGCGTGGGCGCCGGGATCTGCCGCGACACGGAGAGCGGCACGATGTGCCCGAGCTACATGGCGACGCGCGAGGAGATGCACACCACGCGCGGGCGCTCGCGCATCCTCTACGAGATGCTCCAGGGCGACACGGTGCGGGACGGCTTCCGCTCCGACGAGGTCTACGAGGCGCTCGACCTCTGCCTGTCCTGCAAGGGGTGCAAGGGGGACTGCCCGGTCTCGGTCGACATGGCGACCTACAAGGCCGAGTTCCTGTCCAAGTACCACAAGCGGCGGCTGCGGCCGCCGGAGGCCTACACGATGGGCCTGATCATGTTCCACGCCCGGCTGGCGTCGTACGTCCCGCGCCTCGCGAACTTCCTCGCCAACCGCTCGCTGGTCAAGCGCCTCGGCGGGATAGCGCCCGAGCGGGAGATGCCCCCCTTCGCGCGCCACACCTTCAAGGAGTGGTTCGCCGCGCGAGGCGAGGTGAACCCGGCGGGCGACCCGGTCGTGCTGTTCCCCGACACCTTCAACAACTTCCTCCACCCGGAGCCCATGAAAGCGGCCGTCGAGGTACTCGAGGCGGCGGGCTTCCGCGTCGTGGTACCGGGCCCTCAGCTGTGCTGCGGAAGGCCGCTGTACGACTACGGCATGCTGGACCTGGCGAAGCGCTTCTGGCGTCGGATGCTCGGTGAGCTGCGCCCGCACATCCGCGCCGGTGTGCCCGTGGTCGGGATCGAGCCGAGCTGCGTCGCCTCGTTCCGCGACGAGCTACCGGGTCTATTGCCCCACGACGAGGACGCCAAGCGGCTGAGCCTCCAGACGCTCACGCTCGGCGAGTTCCTGGAGCTCCACGCCTCGGACTGGCAGCCGCCGAAGCTCGAGCGAAAGGCACTCGTGCATGGGCACTGCCACC
>DASQWP010000084.1:0-7568 GCA_035640195.1 Gaiellaceae bacterium
AGCTGCGCCGGGACCTCGTCGAGGAGCGGATCGCCTCCCGTCGCGAGCGCCTGGCCTTCACCCTCTGGTCGGTCGCCTGGTCACGTCCCTGGACGTATCGTCTCTCGACGGCTCTCGCACGCCTGGGCAGGCCGTTCGCCGGCCTGTTCGGCCCCGGCCGCGCCTGGGCGGGGGGCCGTGCCCTGCCCCACCTCGGCCGCCGCTACCGCGACCGCCGGTGACCGAGCTCGTCGAGCGCTTCGTCGCGAGCGCCGAGGCGGCGGGCTTCCACGTCCACCGCGGAGAGGCGCCCACCATCGACCGCGCAGAGGTCTCCGAGGCTGACTACGGTCTCGCCGACACTGGGAGCGTCGTGCTCGCCGCCTCGCCGGAGGAGCCCCGTGCGCGCTCGCTCCTTCCCGACGTGCACGTCTCGCTGCTCCGGGAGGACCGCATCCTGCCGGGGCTCGCGGAGCTCTTCGACGCGCTCGGGGGCGATCTCCCGAGCGCGCTCGCGATCGTCACCGGGCCGAGCAGGAGCGCCGACATCGAGCAGACGCTCACGGTCGGCGTCCACGGCCCCGGCGAGGTGCACGTGGTTCTCCTCGGCTAGCTTTGGCTTTGGGCGCGCTCGTGCAACCGCTTGGCGAGAGCTTTCAGGCCCCAGCCTTCGACGAGCTCTGCCGTGCTCCGCCAGTCCGGCTGAGCATCCGGCAGCTCCGGCACCGGCGCCTCGTACTGCAGCCGCGCGATCCGGAGGTACGTGCGCAGAGCCTCGGCCTGCTCCTGGAAGACGCCGGCCTCGATGGCGCCGTCAAGCGTCTCGTACTCGCGCAGGATCGTCGCCGCCCGGCCGGGACCGATCCCCTTCGCCCCCGGGATCTTGTCCGAGGAGTCCCCGCGGAGGGCGATGAAGTCCGCCACCTGCGAGGGGTCGATGCCGTAGCGCTCGTGCACGCCGGCGGGGTCGACCCGATCGAGCTCGCTGACACCGCGGCGTGGGACGAGCACGGTCGTCCGGGCGCTGGCGAGCTGGAAGAGATCGCGGTCGCTCGTCAGTACGAGCGTCTCGCGTTCACGCTCCTCCTCGGCGCGGACGGCGGCGGCCAGGAAGTCGTCCGCCTCGTACCCCGCCTTCTTGGCCCAGGAAAAGCCAAGGGCCTCCACCAGCTCCGGCAGGCGGTCGAGCTGGAAGAGAAGCTCGGGTGGGAAATAGCGTCCCGACTGGTACTGCGGCAGGAGCTCGTGCCGGTAGAGCGGCTCGCCGATCGTGTCGAAGCCGACGAAGACGGTGCGGGGCTCCTCCGCCTCCCAGACGCGGAGGAGCATGTTGGCGAAGCCGACGATCATGTTCGCTTGGTTGCCGTCCCCGTCACGGATCGAGCTGGGCAGCGCGTGGAAGGCGCGGTGGGCGAGGGAGTCGCCGTCGACTGCGAGGAGCGGTCTCATGCCGAGGCGCATTCTTCCCATCCACCGGCGGTCGCGCGGGCCGAGCCGTCAGGTCGGCTTGGTTGCCGGGCTTGCCTGCCGTTACGGCGGCGGTTGCTCGATGACGGTCTCGACGACCGTGACGGTCTCGGTCACGGTCTCCGTCTCGACCACGGTCACGGATGGCAGCGTCTCGGTGACGACGACCGTCTCCGCCGGCAGGGTGACCGTCTCGCCCGGGAGCGTCACGGTCGAGCCGGGCAGCACGGTTGGGGCGGCGTCTTCACCACCCGGCAGCGTGGTCGTCCTCATCGCGAAGACGGTCTCGCCGGCGCTCGGCAGGTAGTACGTCTGGCCGTCGATCACCGTCTCGATCCGCGCGGATGCCCTTCCGTTTTCGCCTTCGGTGGTCATCCATCGGACCACCTGGCGCACCTCACCGGACGGTGTCGTGATCGTCTCGACAGCCGCGGTCTCGCCGGCGCCGCTCCCCTCGGCGAGAGCGCCCGGCTCGTCGTCTCCGGCGGCGGCCGCGACGGCCAGCAGAACTCCGAGCGACGCGAGCAGGACCAGTGCCCCCAACCCCACCAGCGACCGCCACCAGGTCTGCCACCACAGAATGATCCGCCCGCGGAGGAGAAGCTTCCCGTCCTCGGGACGGATGATCCTCCTTGCCATAGAAGCTCGCGATGCCCCACAGCCGGGGCCCGAAACCTCGTCTCCGCGGCGCGTTGCTAACGTGAATCGCATGGGCAAGACGCTCGTCATCGCCGAGAAGCCGTCCGTCGGCCGCGACCTGGCCGGCGCGCTTCCGGGCGCCTTCAAGCAGTCCAAGGACAAGACGCACCTCGTCGGCGACGACTACGTGATCTCCTGGGCCGTCGGCCATCTCGTCGGCCTCGCCGACCCGGAGTCGTACGACGAGAAGCTGAAGAAGTGGCGCTTCGCCGACCTTCCGATCGTGCCGGAGAAGTTCAGGCTCGTCCCCAACGACGAGAGGGCCAAGAAGCAGCTCCAAGCCGTGCACAAGCTCATGAAGGACCCCGACGTCGACCTGATGGTGAACGCCTGCGACGCCGGGCGCGAGGGCGAGCTCATCTTCGCGTACACGTACGAGACCTCGGGCGTGGACAAGCCCGTCAAGCGCCTCTGGCTCAACTCGATGACGCGGAAGGCGATCGAGGCGGCCTTCGGCGAGCTCCGCGAGGGCGAGGAGATGCGCCTTCTCGAGGCGGCGGCCCGCTCGCGCTCGGAGGCCGACTGGCTGGTCGGCATGAACGCGACGCGCGCGGCGACGATCCGCCTGCGCGCGGCCTTCGACGGCGCCGTCTCGCTCGGCCGCGTGCAGACCCCGACGCTCGCCCTCGTCGTCCGCCGCGAGCTGGACATCCGCGCCTTCGTCCCGGAGCCCTACTGGCTCGTCGAGGCGCTCTTCGCGGCGAGCAGAGAGCGGCTCTACAGCGGCCGCTATCTCGGCGGCAAGCGGATCCCCGAGGACGAGGCGAGTGGGATCGTCCGCGACTGCGAGGGGCAGAGCGGGCTCATCACGAAGCTGGAGAAGAAGGAGGAGCGCGAGGCCCCGCAGCTCCTCTACGACCTGACTACGCTCCAGCGGAACGCGAACACGCTCTTCGGCTTCTCGGCCCGGCGCACCCTCGCGGCCGCCCAGCGGCTCTACGAGGAGCACAAGGCGATCACCTACCCGCGCACGAACTCCCGCTTCCTGACGAGCGACATGATCGGCGAGATCAAGCCGACCGCCGAGCTCGTGGGGCACAACGCGAAGTACGCCGCGGCGGCGCGCTACGTGACGAGCCTCGAGAGGCTTCCGCTCGGCCGGGTGGTCAACGACAAGAAGGTCGAGGACCATCACGCGATCATCCCCACCCGGGGCGAGCACGCTCTTTCCAAGATGGGCCCCGACGAGGCGCGCGTCTACGACCTCGTGGCGAAGCGCTTCCTGGCCATCTTCCACCCGGATGCCGTCTACGAGCGCACCAGGATCGAGACGACGGTCGCCGAGCACGTCTTCCGCACGAGCGGCCGGGTGCTGCTCGTGGCAGGCTGGAAGCAGGTCTACGGGGAGGAGGCCCAGAACGGGCGTGCGCGCGACGAGGAGGACTCGGGCGGCGACCAGCTCCTGCCCGCCCTGAACGAGGGCGAGGAGGCGGAGACGCGCTCTGTCGAGGCGCTCCGCAAGGAGACCCAGCCGCCGCGCCGCTTCACCGAGGCCTCGCTGCTCGCGGCCATGGAGACCGCGGGCAAGGACATCCAGGACGCCGAGCTCCGGGAGGCGATGAAGGATTCCGGCATCGGCACGCCGGCGACGCGTGCGGCCATCATCGAGCGTCTCATCCAGGTCGGCTACCTCGAGCGCGAGGGACGTGCCCTGCACGCGACGGAGAAGGGCGTCCAGGTGATCTCCCTCCTCGGCGGGCACCCGCTGACGTCGGCTGAGCTCACGGGCGACTGGGAGCGGCGTCTCGGGCTCATCGAGCAGGGCGAGGACAGCCGGCCCGCCTTCATGTCCGACATCGTCAAGTTCACGACCGACACCGTGGCCGAGCTCGACAAGCTCAAGGGCGTCAGGATCGAGCGCGCCAACCTCGGTCCCTGCCCCGTCTGCGGCCGCGACGTGATCGAGAACCGCAAGGGCTACTCCTGCTGGACGAGGGACGACCCCGGCTGCGGCTTCGTCATCTGGAAGAAGAAGGCGAACAAGATCCTGCCCGTCGCCGTGGTCAAGGAGCTGATGCAGACGCGCAAGACGGCGAAGCCGGTCACGGGCTTCCGCGGCCGCGGGGGGAAGGGCCGTCAGTTCAGCGCCAAGCTCAAGCTCGAGCAGGGCGAGGACGGAAAGTGGCGCGTCGAGTTCGACGAGGAGTGGGCCACGGCGCCGCGGGAGCCCGTCGAGGCCGCCAACACATCCGCCGACCCCGCGTCTTAACTAGGGTTCGGTTAACCCGCGGTTAAGAGTACGGCTAGCTCCTTCAAGTACGAGGGAATCAGTCCTACAGTGAGAACGTTGAGGAAGGTGGAGCCGCCAATCCGCCTGCGCTTGTTTAGCGAAAGGACTCAGAGAAACACGTGACCCAGAACTCCATGCACGATGTTCTTGACACTCAGGCGGGCCGCTCGCTCCTGGAGAGCGCGGAGGAGCGCGGCTACATCGAGCCGGCAGAGCTCGAGGCCCTCGCGCTCGAGCTCGACCTCGGCGACGAGGACGTGGCGCAGGTGCTGCACGAGCTCGAGTCGATCGGGCTCGAGGTGGGCGCCCCGGTGGAGGTCGGCGTCGTGGAGGAGACCGAGGAGGTCCTGCCGCCCGACCCGGTGACCGGCGCGGGCGACAGCCTCCAGCTCTTCCTGGCCGACGTGGGGCGGCACAAGCTGCTGACGGCGGCTGAGGAGGTCACGCTCGCGAAGCGGATCGAGAAGGGCGACCTCGTCGCGAAGCGGCGCATGATCGAGTCGAACCTGCGCCTGGTCGTGTCCATCGCCAAGGGCTACCGCGGCCTGGGCGTCCCGTTCCTGGACCTGATCCAGGAGGGCACGCTCGGCCTCAACCGGGCGGTGGAGAAGTTCGACTGGCGCCGGGGCTTCAAGTTCTCGACGTACGCGACCTGGTGGATCCGCCAGTCGGTTCAGCGTGCGGTGGCGAACAACGCGCGCACGATCCGCGTGCCCGTGCATGTCGTCGAGCGCCAGCAGAAGCTCGGCCGCGCCGCCCGCCGCCTCGAGGTGGAGCTCGGTCGCGACGCGACGAAGGAGGAGCTCGCCGAGGCCACCGGCCTGCCGGTGCAGCACGTGGACGAGGCGCTCTCGGCCGCGCAGGCGTCGGTCTCGCTGAACCAGAGCGTGGGCGCCGACGACGAGGGCGAGCTGGGCGATCTCTTCGCGGACCGCGAGGCGGCCGACCCGTTCGACGAGGCGGAGGAGTCGCTGCGCAAGCAGGGGGTCCGCAAGGCGCTCGACGCGCTCCCGGAGCGGGAGCGGCGCATCCTCGAGCTGCGCTTTGGCTTCGAGGGCGAGCCCTGGACGCTGGAGGCGATCGGCGCCGAGCTCGGGCTCACGCGTGAGCGCGTGCGCCAGCTCGAGGGCCAGGCGCTCCAGCGCCTCGCCGCACTGCGCGACCTCGCCTCGGTCGCGGCCGCCTAGCAGCCGCACGTCCTTCGCGCCGCTTGACCCATTCCCCGCCGGGCGCTTCAGTGCGGGGCTTTCGCTCCTAACGTTCCACTTGCCCTGACGTCGAAGCTCTTGGATACTGCCCTCCCGTCGCCAACCGGCGAGGGCGGCCGCGCACTTCGGAAAAGGAGAGAGCAGCGTGAGGGGAAAGTCATTCAAGTTTCTTCTTCTGCTTGCCGCGCTCTTGCTCGCCCTCGGGGCGGCTAGCTGCGGCGGCGACGACGACGGAGATGGAGCCGCCCAGGAGACCGGCGCCACCGACGAGGGAGACGGGGACGGCCAGCAGGGCGGCACGATGGTCTTCGCCGGCGCCGCCGATCCCGTCGTCCTCGACGGGGCGCTCGTCTCGGACGGCGAGTCGCTCCGCGTCATCGACCAGATCTTCGAGGGCCTCGTGACCCTCGAGCCGGGCGGCACGGAGATTCAGCCCGGGCTCGCCGAGAGCTGGGAGGTCTCGGAGGACGGCATGTCGTACACGTTCCAGCTACGCGAAGGCGTCACCTTCCACGACGGCGAGCCGTTCAACGCCGAAGCCGTCTGCTTCAACTTCGACCGCTGGTACAACTTCGAGGGCTCCTTCCAGAACCCGAGCGCCTCGTACTACTGGCAAACGGTGTTCGGCGGATTCGCCAACCCCGAGGAGGGGAGCCCGGAGGGGAGCCTCTACGAGAGCTGCGAGGCGACCGACGAGCTCACGGTCACGCTCAACCTCACCAACTCGTCGGCCTCCATCCTGGGCGCGCTCGCGCTTACGAACTTCACGATCGCCAGCCCCGCCGCGCTCGAGGAGTTCGGCGCCGACGAGGGCGAGGTCGACGACGAGGGCATCTTCCACCCGACCGGGACGTACGGGACGGAGCACCCGACGGGCACGGGCCCCTTCAAGTTCGTCTCCTGGACGCGCGGTGACCGCCTCGTGCTCGAGCGGAACGACGACTACTGGGGCGAGCCGGCCTTCCTGGACGAGCTCATCTTCCGCCCGATCCCCGACAACGCGGCGCGCCTCCAGGCGCTCCAGACGGGCGAGATCCAGGGCTACGACCTCGTCGAGCCGCAGGACGTGCCCACGATCGAGGGCGACGAGAACCTCCAGATCCTAGAGCGTGACCCGTTCAACATCGCCTACGTGGGGATCAACCAGGCGCATGAGCCGCTCCAGCAGCTCGAGGTGCGCCAGGCGATCGCTCACGCGCTCAACCGCCAGGACGTCGTCGACTCCTTCTACGCCGGCCGCGGCGTGGTGGCGAAGGAGTTCATGCCGCCCGAGGTGATGGGCTACGCGGACGACGTCACCGAGTACGAGTACGACCCCGAACGGTCGATGCAGCTACTCGAGGAAGCCGGCGTCGAGACGCCGGTCCGGCTGACGTTCTGCTATCCGACGGACGTCTCCAGGCCGTACATGCCGGATCCGGTGCGGAACTTCCAGGCGTTCGCCGAGCACCTGAACCAGGCCGGCTTCCAGATCGAGCCGCGGGCTGCCCCGTGGAGCCCGGACTATCTCGGGCTCGTGGACGAGGGGAGGTGCCCGCTGTACCTGCTCGGGTGGACCGGCGACTACGCCGACCCGGACAACTTCATCGGGACCTTCTTCCAGACGCCGCAGCCCGCCTGGGGCTTCGAGAACCAGGAGATCTTCGACATCCTGGACGAGGCGGAGGTCGAGACGGACCCGGAGGCTCGTGAGCAGCTCTACGAGGAGGCCAACCGCCTGATCATGGACTTCCTGCCGGGCGTGCCCTACGCGCACTCGGAGCCGGCGCTCGCCTTCCAGGCGAACGTCAAGGGCTACCAGCCGAGCCCCGTGTCGCTCGAGCCCTTCTCCCTCGTCTACTTCGAGGAGTAGGGAGCAAGACTAGAGAGCCGGCGGACGACGAAACGCAGCACTGTGCCTCAGCCGGCGCCGGATTCCCGGATTGCGAGGAGCAAGCCGGGATAGGACGCAGGCAGCTCCCCTGCTCGACGCCTGGGGGCGACCG
>DASQWP010000085.1:0-2872 GCA_035640195.1 Gaiellaceae bacterium
ATTCCGGCCCGCCCGTGCCGCTCGCCGGCGACATCGGCCGCGACGCCGCACGCGGCCGCCGCGGCCGCCGCCGCGAGGCGCGGTTCCATCCCCTTGGCGAGAAAGGCGCCGACCACGCCGGTGAGGACGTCTCCGGTGCCCGCCGTGGCGAGGCCGGGGTTGCCGAGGTCGCATAAGAGCGCGCCCCGCCCCGGGCTGGCCACCAGCGTGTCCGCTCCTTTCAGGAGCACCGCCGCGCCGACCTCGGCGGCACCCGCCTCCACCGCCTTCAGCCGGCGCGCGCTCACCCAGTCCGACTTCCGGCCGAGCAGCCGCCCGAGCTCGCCCGCATGAGGCGTGAGGACAGTGGGCCTGTCGCGCGCGAAGACCCAGTCGAGATGGCCGACGATCGCCCAGAGCCCGTCCGCGTCGAGGACGACCGGCTTCTCGATGCGGTCGAGGAGGAAGCCGACGAGCCCGCGAACACCCCCGGTCCGGCCCAGCCCGGGCCCGAGCGCGACGGCGTCCGCCCGCTCCGCCGCCTCCAGGACGGTGTCCGCCGCGGCGGGCGTCAGGAAGCCGGCCTCGTCCGGGCAGGGCTGGGTCATCACCTCGACGAGGCGCTGCTCGAAGACGAGGTTGAGTGAGTGTGGAACGCAGGCGGTCACGATCCCCGCTCCCGCGCGCAGAGCGGCCTCTGCGGTCAGGGAGGGCGCTCCGGTCTTCCCGACGGAGCCGCCCACGACGAGCACCGAGCCCGAGCTGTACTTGTTGTCGCTCGGCCCACGGCGGGGAACGAGCTTCAGGATCTCCTCCGAGACGAGGGTGGTCTGCGTCTCCACGTGCACGAGCCCGATGTCCGCCACCTCGACCTCTCCGGCGTGGAAGCGCCCCGGCGCGACCGCGAGCCCGACCTTGGCGCCGTGGAACGTCACCGTCCGGTCGGCACGCACGGCGGGGCCGGCGGCCTCGCCCGTGGAGGCGTCGATCCCGGAGGGCAGATCGACGGCGAGAACGGGCGCCTCGGTCGCGTTCATCTCCTCGATCCAGCGGGCAGCCCCGCGCCGGGGGGCTCCCGTGAAGCCTGTCCCGAAGAGGGCGTCGACGACGAGGTCGGCGGGGACCTGGTCGTCCACGAACGCCACGCCGGCCTCGCGCGCCCGCCGGAGGCTCTCGGCGGCGTCCCCTTTCACTTTCTCCTCGGAGCCGAGCAGGCGAACGACCGCCTCCCGCCCGGCCGCGTGGAGGTCGCGCGCGACGACCAGCCCGTCGCCGCCGTTCGCGCCGGTGCCGCACCAGACCGCGACGCGCTGGGCATCCGGCCACGCGCGGAGCGCCGTCTCCGCCGTCGCGCTCCCCGCCCGCTCCATCAGCTCGAGGGTCGCGCCCTCGTACGCCTCCTCGGCCGCGCGCATCTCCGCGGCCGTGTAGAGCGGCTCACCCTCCATCGGCCACGACGCAGACCGCGGCGGCGATGCCCTCGGAGTGCGTCATCGAGAGGTCGATCCCTCCGGCCTCGACGCGGCGCGACCACTCCTCCAGGCGGCCGGAGAGGAAGACGGCCGGCTTCGGGCGGCCGGCGATCTCGACCTCATGCCAGGCGAACGCACGCGCGACCCCGAAGCCGAGAGCCTTGCCCACGGCTTCCTTGCCGGCGAAGCGGGCCGCGTAGTGCTGGGCAGGATTGGGTCGCGAGTCGCAATAGGCGCGCTCGGCACCGGTGAAGCAGCGCTCGCGGAATCGCGGGTATCGCGCAAGCGTGCGGCGCACGCGCTCGATCTCGATGACGTCGAGCCCGACTCTCATTCCGGCGCCTCGCGCAGGAAGGCAGGCAGGTCGGCGATCGAGTCGACGACGCCGTCGGGCTGCGGGTCCGCGCGAGCCAGAGTCTCCTCCCGGAACTTCCCCGTGCGCACGAGCACGCCCTTGAGACCGGCCGCCTTGGCGCCGCCGACGTCCGCCTCCACGTCGTCCCCGACCATCCATGCCTCTCCCGCTCCGGCGCCGAGCTCGGCGAGCGCGGCGTCGAAGTAGGCGCGGGTGGGCTTGCCGACCACCTCCGCCTCGACACCCGCCGCGTACTCGAGGCCGGCGACGAAGGCGCCTGAGTCGAGGAGCGGCCCGCGAGAGGTCTGCCACCAGCGGTTCCTGTGCAGGCAGACGAGGCGCGCTCCGCTCTCCAGGGCTGCGAAGGCCCGGTTGAGGTTCGCGTAGGCGAAGACGCGGCTCGTCTCCTCCGTCTCGTCCGCGCCGCCGACGAGCACGGCCTCCGCCCCCTCGTCCACCAGCTCGACGCTGGGCTCGAGATCCTCCCGCACGGCCGCCATCGTCAGCGCCAAGACGCGCCTGCCCGCGAGCAGAGACGCTGCCGCGCGCGGCGTCGTGGAGATCTCGTCCTCCTCCAGCTCGATGCCGATCGCGCCCAGCTCCTCCGCCAGGCGGCGCCGCGCCCGAATGGTGTTGTTGGTGACGAAGCGAAGCCGGTGCCCGTCCTCGCGGAGCTCGCGGACGGCCTCCGGCGCCCCCGGGACGGCCTCGCCGGAGAGGTGCAAGACACCGTCGATGTCGAGGAGAATCGCGGCCATGAGCAGCCCCGAGTCTATTCGGGTGAACCGGCGGCTCGCGATTCCGCTGGCCGAGATCGAGCTCCGCTTCTCGCGCTCGAGCGGACCGGGCGGCCAGCACGCCCAGAAGACGGAAACGCGGGTGGAGGCGGTCTTCGACGTGGAGGCCTCGGCAACCCTGACGGACGCGCAAAAACGGCGCCTGCTCGCCCGCGCCGGGCCGGTCGTCCGCACCATGGCCCAGGACGAGCGGAGCCAGTGGCGGAACCGGGAGATCGCGCTCGCGCGGCTCGCCGCCGCGCTCGCCGACGGCCTCGCGACGACGCGAC
>DASQWP010000086.1:0-7771 GCA_035640195.1 Gaiellaceae bacterium
CGCCGCCGACGGGCAGACCGCTCGCCAAACGGGTGACGCGCGTCCGCTCTCGGAGCCGGTCGGCGATGAAGGCCGCGGTCGCCTCGCCGGTCATGTTCGGGTTCGTGGCGAGCACGACCTCCTCGACGCCGTTCCGCTCGACGCGGCGGACGAGCTCGTCGATCCGCAGATGTTGCGGCTCGACGCCGTCGAGCGGCGAGAGCGCGCCGCCGAGGACGTGGTACAGCCCGCGGAACTCGTGCGTGCGCTCCATCGAGAGCACGTCGGCCGGCTGCTCGACGACGCAGATCAAAGCCCGGTCCCGCCGCGCGTCCCGGCAGATGACGCAGAGCTCCTCCTCGGTGAGGTTGCCGCACTCGCGGCAGAAGCCGATGCGCTCCTTCACCTCGCGGATCGCCTCCGCGAGGGCGTCCGCCTCCTCGCGCGAGACCCGGAGGATGTGGAACGCGAGCCTTTGCGCCGTCCGGTTGCCGATCCCGGGCAGGCGCGAAAGCTGCGCGATCAGGTTGTCGACGAGCGGAGAGAACACCGCCCGCGCATTGTGCCTAGATGTTTGGCCGGTGCTCGGCGTGCTCGCCGGGGACGGGCGCGACCAAGCCGGGCGACGTGATCGTCCGCAGCCATCTGTGAGTACGGGCAAGGGCGAGCGCGCCGATCCGGCGCCGTGTCGCAGCCGCCAGCCGTGAGTGCGGCGGGCGCCGGTCAAGCATCTTTAAAGGCCCGGCAGGCCCAGGCCCTTCAGGCCACCGACCGCTCCTCCCAGCTTCGACTGGGCGAGGTCCTGCGCGTTGCGGAGCGCCTCGTTCACGCCCGCGAGGACGAGGTCTTCGAGCGTCTCCGGATCGTCGGGGTCGATCGCCTCCGGCGAGATCTTGATGCCGACGACGTCGCCCGCGCCGCTGGCCGTCACCGTCACCATGCCGCCCCCGACGGAGGCTTCCACCCGCTCGTTGGCGAGCTCCTCCTGCGCCTTGGCCATCTCGGCCTGCATCTGCTGCACCTGCTGCATCATCTTGTTCACGTCCATGGCTACTCGGGCTCCTCTCGGATCTCGCGTGCGTCGAAGGTCGTCTTCATGAGGGAAATGATCTCCTCCTCGGTGGCGGGCTTCTCCTCCTCGGCCTCCTCGTGGGGGCCCTCGCCGACCTGGAAGGCGAGAACGAGCCGGCGGCCGGTCACCTCGTAGAGCACCTCCGCGAGCAGCGCCGCGTTCTTCGGCTCCTCCGCGAGGTTGCGGTGGAAGGACGCCGCCGGCGGGAACTCCAGCATGAGGCGGTCCCCTTCCAGCGCCACGGGACGGGCCTCTGCGAGGACGGAGGAGGTGGGGATCGAGCGCTCGGAGACCGCCGGCATGATCGTCGGCTGCCAGGCCTGCTTGACCTGGTCGAGATCGAGGTCCTGCGCCGCGGCGGGCGCGGGTGTCGGCTGCTCTGTGGGCGCTTGGGGCGGCGGCGCCGCCCGCGTCTCTCCGCGGAGACGGGACTCGAGCTGCTCGAGGCGGAAGGCGAGCGACTGCTGCGCGAGGTCGCCGCCGGGGCGCGTCACCTTGACGAGCGCGAGCTCGAGTGGAAGGCGAGGGTCGCCCCCCTGGCGGACGTCCTCGACCGCCACCGCGAGGAGGTCGATCAGGCGCAGCACCTCGGGCGGCGAGAGCTGGTTGGCCTGCGAGCGCAGGCGTTCGCGCGTCTCGGGCGTCACGGGGAGCGAGTCGGGCACCTCGCCCATGTGCTGAACGAGGAGCAGGTGACGTAGGTGCTCGAGCAGGTCGGCGACGAGCCGGGCCAGGTCCTGACCCTGATCGGCGAGCTCTTCGACGAAGGCGAGGAGGCCGGGCGTATCGCGGTCGACGACGAGGTCGCAGAGGCGGAAGAGCGCCTCCTCCTCGACGGCGCCCAGGAGCTGGAGCACGGATTGCACGGTGATCGTCCCGTCCGTGGCGGCCGCCAGCTGGTCCAGTGTGGAGACTGCGTCGCGGAAGCTCCCCCGCGCGCTCCGGGCGATCAACGAGAGCGCCGCGTCGGGGACGTCGATCTTCTCCCCGTCGGCGACTCGACGCAGCAGCTTCGTCAGCTCCGCCAGGCGCGGACGCGCGAAGAGGAAGGTCTGACAGCGCGAGCGGACCGTCGGAAGCATCTTCCCGAGGTCGGTCGTGCAGAAGACGAAGACGAGGTGCGGGGGCGGCTCCTCGATCAGCTTCAGGAGCGCGTTGAAGGCGGCGTCCGTGAGCTGGTGCGCCTCGTCGAGGATGTAGACCTTGAAGCGGCCCTCCACCGGCTGGAGGACGACGTGCTCGCGGATCTCGCGCACGTCGTCGATGCCGCGCTGGCTTGCTGCGTCCATCTCGATGACGTCGAGCGACGTGCCCGCCGCGATCGTCCGGCACGAGTTGCAGGTTCCGTCCGGCTTCGCCGTCGGACCCTGCTCGCAGTTGAGCGCCTTGGCGAGGATGCGGGCGAGCGAGGTCTTCCCCGTCCCACGCGGGCCGGCGAAGAGGTAGGCCTGGCGCACCTGGTCGCGCTCGATTGCGTTCCGGAGCGTGCGGACGACCGTCTCCTGGCCGACGACCTCGTCGAAGTCCTGCGGCCGGTACTTGCGGTAGAGAGCCGTCACGCCCGGTCCATGCTATTAGCCCGGTCGCGCACCTGCCGTCGAGGACGCTCTCGAGGTGGTGCCCGCGACGCTCGCTCGGGCCAGGCTGGCCCGCGGCACCTGGGAGAAACTGCTTAGCGCTGCTTCCTCCCGGACCTGACGCGGTTCACAGGCTCCCAGTGCGCGGAACCTGGCCGTCAACGCTTGCGTCGGCAAGCCCTTCCCTCGATCGCCACCCCCTCGGGACAGGAGTTCGGCCCCGCTGGAGCGGATTGCGGGTTCAGGGAACCGCTAGCTCCCCGCTTAGCGCGACCGGGCCCGCTCAGGGTAGCAGCCGGCTCCCGGTAGCCTGCGGGCCGATGGAGCTCCAGGAGATGCGCCCGGGCCTGCTGCGCTGGACCGTCCGGCACCCGGAGGCGGAAACCGAGCCCGAGCCTGAGAGCCCGGCCGACTGGCCGCCCGACGTTGGGAGCGTGGCGTACGAGGCTTCCGACGCCTTCGTCTTCGTCGATCCCCTCGTGCCGTCGGAGGCGGAAGAGTTCTGGGCATCGTTGGACGAGCGCGTGCGCGGACACGGGCAACGGGTCGTCGTACTCACGACGATCGCGTTCCACCGGCGGAGCCGCGACGACGTCGTGGAGCGCTATGGAGCCTCGACGTCGCGCGCGCGGAGGACGCTCCCGGCCGGGGTGGAGACGATCCCGATCCGGCGGGCGGGGGAGGTCATGGTCTGGCTCCCGGAGCACGGAGCCCTCGTCCCGGGCGACCGGATCCTCGGCGACGGCGACGGAGGCCTCCGGCTCTGCCCGGAGTCGTGGCTCCGCTACCTCCCGAGCGGGATGAGGCTTCCGGAGCTCCGCGAGGCGCTCCGCCCGCTCCTCGACCTTCCGGTCGAGCTGGTGCTCGTCTCCCACGGCGAGCCGGTGCTCGCCGAGGGCCGCTCAGCGCTGGCCCGCGCGCTGGATCCGGCCTAGCGGGCGGTTGCTATCCTCGCCCTCGCGAGGGCGCATAGCTCAGCGGGAGAGCGCCCGCTTCACACGCGGGAGGTCCCTGGTTCGATCCCAGGTGCGCCCACTCCCGCATAGCCTGGATATGGCGTCTCGCGCTCCAGGAAGCAACGCTGCCTCGGCACCGGAGTTGCGCCGGCCGGGGCCGCGAACGAACGGAGGCGGAGGGCGCGATCCCGCCCCCGCCGCACCGGGGCGCAGTCCTCGCCTTCCGCCTCCTTCGTGGCACGTTTGCAGTCCGCGCCCGCTTTATGCAAGGGGGAAGAATTGCTTTACCCGCCTGCTTTACTTGGACGAAATCTGTGTTATCTTGCGCGATCTCAAGCGGGTGATCTCACCTGCTGCTTCGCGGGAGGGGGCGGAAGCCGCAGCCGCCTCCTCCTCGCTTCCAAGGGAGAGCGTGGAACGGACACCGCCTCAGGAATCTCGAGCTGATCCGGCCCGGGCTAAGCCGTCCACGCTCGGCGACCGAGTCCGCCAGCTTCGGATCGCGCGCGGGCTGACGCAGGCCGATCTCGCTGGAGACCGCTTCACGAAGCAGTACGTCAGCGGGATCGAGCGTGGCGCGACCCGCCCGACGGACGGCACGCTCGAGTGGCTTGCCCGCCGGCTCGGCGTCGATCGTTCCTTCCTCAAAGTCGGCCTTTCCTCAGATGAATGGGAACGGGCGCTCAGCGTCCTCTCGCGTGCCGAGGCAGCCATCGAGGCCCACGACTACGATCACGGCCTCCCGCTTCTCGTCGAGGTCGCGGAACGGCTCGCAACTCGAAGCGCGCCGGAGCTCGAGCTGCGGGCGCTGCTCGCGGAGGGCTGGGCGCGCATGTACCGGGGCGAGCTCCGCGAGTCGATGGATGCCCTCGCGCGCGCCCACGAGCTCGCGGCGGCCCCCTCCTTCACGGATCTCGACCGCGCCGAGGTCCTCTTCCGGCTCGGTTGTTGCCGCTACAAGCTCTCCTCGACCGCGACGGCCCTCGCTCTCTTCAAGGAGTCTCTCGAGCTCGCCGGGCGCTCAGGTCTTCCGTGTGACCGCCTCCGCGCCAAGATCTTCGGCTGGCGCTCGCGCTGCTACCGGCGCCAGCGCGACTGGGAAGCCGCGAGCGAGGATGTCGAGCGGGCGCTCGAACTGTCGGAGGCGCTTCGCGACCCCCGGGGCCAGGCCGACGCCTACTTTCTCGGCTCGCTCGTAGCCGAGCGCCAAGGGCGGTGGGTCGTCGCCCGCTCGTACGCCGAGCGGGCCAAAGCGCTCTACGAGGAGGTCGACGACCGCGCGAACGTGGGGAAGCTCCTCAACAATCTCGGAGGGCTCAGCTTCCTGCTGGGCAAGCCCGCCCAAGCCGCCGAGAACCTCAAAGAGGCATTCGCGGTCGCGCTCGAGGTCGGGAGCCAGGCGGATGCCGCCCAGGCCGTCTCGTCGCTTGCCCAGGTGCACCTTCGGACCGGCGACGTGAAGCTGGCGGAGGAGCAGGCTCGGCATGCGCTCGAGCTCCTCGACGGACGGGTCGACTTCCTCGACGAGATCGGTAACGCTGAGCTCGTTCTCGGGCGCGCCCTCCTCGAGCAAGGCCGTCTCGACGAGGCCGAGCAGCGCATCCAGACAGCGGAGAACGCGTTCGAGCAGCTGTCCTCCCCGAGCCACCGCGCCGCCGCGTGGGCTGCGCAGGCGGACGTCGCTGTCTGCCGCGGCGACAAGGATCGCGCGGTTGCCCTCTACCGCCGCGCGGTGGAATCGCTTCAGGACTTTCGGTTCTAGGGAGGAGGTGACCAATGAACCGCGCACTCGCCCTCGTCATGATCACCCAGCTCGTTCTCTTGGCGTCCGTCCTCGCGGGCCTCAGGGGCTTCTCGGACGGTCCATAGCCTCACCCGACCCGACCTCGCCGCACGCGGCTAATCGACGCGTGCGCAGCCAGGCCTGGGGCGCGGCCCCGCATACTGCGCGGCCGGCGGAGAACGGGCGGCCTGCTCCCAGGGGAGCCGGGCCGCCCATTCATCCGAGCCTGCCTACCGGTGGCGTGGTTCGACGAGACGACCCTCACACAGCACGGGGAGGGCCACGCGGCTGAGTATCTCAGCCGTGTGTGTACGATCGTCTCTCTGAGCGCCTTCGACGACATCGCCGCGATGACCCCTCAGCAGATCTGGGACGGCGTGCTCGGCCGCTCGGTGCACGGGGAGCGCATCACACTGGGCGTCATCGAGCTCGACCCGGACAGCCTCGTCCCCGAGCACCGCCACGAGAACGAGCAGCTCGGTCTCGTCCTCTCCGGATCGCTCTCCTTCCGGGTCGGAGAGGAGACCCGCGAGCTTGGCCCCGGCGGGACCTGGCGGATCACGGCGAACACCCCGCACGAGGTCCGCACCGGCCCGGAGGGCGCCGTCGTGATCGACGTCTTCTCGCCGGTCCGCGAGGACTGGGAGCGGCTCGAGCGCCGCGAGCGGCCCCCGCGCTGGCCGGGGTAGGGTTCCGGCGTGGCGGTCGAGCAGGAGCTTCGACGCTGGGAGACCCTTTTCGCCGGGCGCACGCGTACTGGCGGTGGGGAGGGCCTGATCGCGATCCTCGCCCTGGCGGCCGCGGAGGACGTCATCTCGCTCGCGGGCGGCCTCCCGGATCCGGCGACGTTTCCGGGCCCGGTCGTGGCCGAGATCATCGGCGAGCTGATCGAAGGGGGCGACGCTTCGCCGTTCCAGTACTCGCCCACTGAGGGGCTGCCCGGCCCACGCGACTTCGTCGCCGGACGCCTGGAGCGTTTGGAGGGCCGCCGCCCGGCCGACGACGAGCTCCTTCTGACCAGCGGTGCGATCGAGGCGCTCGAGCTCGCCGGAAAGGCGCTCGTCGACCCGGGCGATCGCGTCCTCGTCGAGGCGCCGACCTACCTGGGCGCCGTGATGGCCTTCCAGAGCTTCGAGGCCGAGGTCGTCGGGGTGCCGTTGGACGACCAGGGCCTCGAGGTCGACGAGCTCGAGCGGATCCTGGCGTCTGGGCGGCCGCCGAAGCTCCTCTACACGATCCCGGACCACCAGAATCCGGCGGGCGTGAGCCTCTCCTCGGAGAGGCGAACTGCGCTCGTCGAGCTCGCCCGCCGCCACGGGCTCCTCGTGGTCGAGGACGTCGCCTACCGCGAGCTCTCGTTCGCCGACGAGCAGCCGGCCAGCCTCTGGACGCTAGCGCCCGACGTCGTCGTCCAGGCCGGCACGTTCTCGAAGACGTTCTTCCCCGGCGTCCGGCTCGGCTGGGCGGCCGGCCCGCCGGAGATCGTGGCGAAGCTCGTCTGGGCGAAGCAGAACACCGACCAGTGCGCCGGTGCTCTCGGCCAGCGGCTCCTCGAGGAATACGGCAGGCGCGGCCTCCTCGAGGAAGGCGTGACCCGCGCGCGCGAGCTCTATCGCGGCCGCCGCGACGTCCTGCTCGCCGCGCTCGACCGCCACCTCTCCGGCAGCGCGTCGTGGACGCGGCCCGGCGGCGGCTTCTTCACCTGGGTCGAGCTTGGGCCCTCCGTGGACGCAGTCGCCCTGGCGGAGCGGGCGCTCGCGAACGGCGTCGCCGTAGTCCCCGGAGCGCCCTTCTACCCTGACGGCGGGGGCGAGCACCACCTCCGGCTCTCCTACAGCCGGGTGACGGAGGAGGAGATCGAGGAGGGGATCCGGCGGCTCGCCGGCCTGCTCGCGACAGGTCGCTGAGCGGTGCCGGGCGAAGCCGTCGAGCGAATCCTCTTCCGGAACGAGGAGCTGCTCGTCGGCGAGTTCTGGTGCCCGCCGCAGAGCGCGCGGTGGCGCACGCTGAACAGGGTGTCGCCGGCGGCGCACGTCGTCTTTCCCCGGACGAGGGTGGCGATCCGTCAGGTGGGGCGCGAGACGGTGCTGGCCGACCGGAACCTCGTGATCTTCTACAACCCCGGCCAGCGCTTCTTTCGCACGCTTCGGGACGCGCACGGCGATCACTGCTACTTCGTCGAGGCGGAGCCGGGGGCGTGGGCCGCGCTCACCGGCGACGAGGGCGAGACGGAGCTGGCGTTCGCCTTCGGCCCGAGCGATCCAGATGTCTACCTGCTGCAGCATGCCGCGATCGCCCATCTGCGCGAGCGGCGGTGGGACCCGTTGCTCGTGGAGGAGAGTCTCGCGGAGGCGGTGACCCGGGCCGTTGCGGATGCCCGGGCCTTTCACGGCCGGCGGACCAG
>DASQWP010000087.1:0-20696 GCA_035640195.1 Gaiellaceae bacterium
CGCCGGAGAAGATGTCCGACGACGCCAAGTTCATCCTCGGCTTCGGCTAGAAGAGCTCCTGGGCTACCCCGGGATCCTGAGGACGACCTTGCCGAGCTGGTGCCCTTCCTCCAGGTGCCGGTGCGCTTCCGCCGCCTCAGCCAGCGGGAAGACCCGGTCGACGATCGGCCTGGCCCGGCCGCTCGCCACCAGCTCGTAGGCTCCTTCGAAGTCGGCCCGCGTTCCCATTGTTGAGCCCAGGATCGTGAGCTGCTTCCACCAGATGCGGTGGAGGTTGGCGGGCGGGTTGGGACCGCTCGTGGCGCCGCAGACGCAGATCCGGGCGCCCGGCGCGGCGACCTGGAGCGATGTCTTCCAGGTCGCTTCCCCGACATGCTCGACGACGACGTTTGCGCCGCGGCCCCCTGTTGCCTGCCGGACGGCCTCGGCCACGTCCTCGCCCGCGTGGTTGACGACCGCCTCGGCCCCGAGGTCGCGCGTCCGTGCAAGCTTCTCGTCGCTTCCGGACGTGGCGATCACGCGCGCCCCGAGCGCCTTGGCGATCTGGAGCGAGGCCGTTCCGATCCCGCCGCCGATCCCCCACACGAGCACCCACTCGCCCTCTCGCAGCCCGGCGCGCGTGACGAGCATCCGGTAGACGGTCTCGAAGACGAGCGGGAAGGCCGCCGCCTCCTCGAAGGAGACACCTTCCGGGAGCGGGTAGACGTAGTCGGCGGGGAGCGCGATCAGCTCCGCGTGCGTGCCGTCCATGTGCTCCCCGACGATGCGGGCGCCCTCGTCGAGCCCGGGGTTGAGGACGACCTCGTCGCCTTCCTCGAACCGATCCGCGCCCTCACCGAGCGCCACCACGACGCCGGCGCCGTCCGCGCCCAGGATGCGCGGTTTCGGCACCGACGGCAGGCCCCGCCGCAGCCAGAGGTCGAGGTGGTTGAGGGAGGCCGCCCGGAGGCCGATCAGCACCTCGCCGGGCCCGGGCGCGGGATCCTCGACGTCCTCGTAGCGGAGAACCTCGGGCCCGCCGTCCTCGTGGATGCGCACGGCCTTCAAGGGGGGGATCGTACCCCGGAAATCGCGGTGCTACCGTGAATTCGAGATGACGAGCGCCGAGCTCACGCGGCTCGCCGAGGAGCTGGGGATCGACGTCGTCGGCGCAGCTCCCGCCGAGGCCTACGAGGAGACCGAGCGTCACATCCGCGACCGCCGCGCCCGGGGGCTCTTCGCCGACATGCGCTTCACCATGGCCCAGCCGGAGGTCTCCTGCCACCCGGAGACCCTCGTGCCCGGCGCCCGCACAGTCGTCTCGGCCGCGCTCTGTTATTTCACTCCCGGGCTTCCGCCCGGGAGTGAGGAAGGAAAGCTCCCACGCTATGCCTGGGCCGATTACTACAGCGATCTTCGCGCGAAGCTGGACGAACTCGGACGAAGACTGGGAGGGAAGTACCGCGTCCTGGTCGACGCGAACCAGCATGTCGATCGCGAGGGCGCCGCGCGCGCCGGCGTCGGCTTCTACGGCAAGAACACGCTGCTGATCACGCGCCGCTTCGGCTCCTGGGTCGTGCTGGGAACGCTGGTGACCGACGTCGAGATCGAGCCGAACGGGCCGCTCGAGCTCGACTGCGGCTCCTGCACCCTCTGCATCGAGGCGTGTCCGACCGGCGCGCTCGACGAGCCTGGCGTGGTGGACTCGACGCGCTGCCTCTCCTACTGGACGCAGTCGCCCGAGCCGATTCCGGAGCAGTACCGCGAAGAGCTGGGCGCCCAGGTCTACGGGTGCGACATCTGCCAGGACGTCTGCCCCTGGAACCGAGGGGTCGAGAAGCGCCGGGCGCACGCGGAGCCGCCGCCGGAGGCCGAGCCGGTGGTCTCCCTGCGCGCCTGGCTCGAGGCGCCGGACGACGAGCTGGCGAGCCGCTACGACCGTCTCTACTTCCCGCGGAACGACGCCCGCTACCTGCGGCGGAACGCGCTCGTCGCGGCCGGCAACTCGGGCGACGGGAGCCTGGTGGACGTCGTGCGCCCCTATGCGGAGGACGGCGACCCGCTCCTGCGCGAGCACGCCGAGTGGGCGCTCGAGCGCGTCGAGGGAGACGATGCCGAAGAGGCGTGAGCTCGAGCGCCGTCGCTCGACGGAGATCTGGATCGCCTGGGTGCGGATGCTGGCGGTGCCCTGGGCGATCGCCGAGGTCGCCCTCATCAGCCACGACTACCCGCCCGGCTACAAGCCCTGGGCCTGGGCGGCGACCATCGTCTTGGCCGCAGGAGCCCTCACGTTCTTCGTCCTCGCCCGCCTCGAGCTCGGCGAGCGCGCCCGGTCGGCGGTCGGGCTCGCAGCGCTCGTCTTCGACACGGGGATCATCTACGCCTACGTCTTCGTCTACGTCTTCGAGACGGGGACGCCCACGGTGGGAATCGTCTACCTCGCGGTGATCGAGGCCGCTCTCCGCTACGGGCTCGTCGGAGGCATCGTGCTGCCGCTGGCCACGTTCCCGCTCCTCGCGCTGACCGAATGGTGGCGCGCGGACCAGTTCTCCCCGCCGGACTTCGACCCGAGGTACATCTCGCTCCCGTTCGGCATCCAGGTGCTGATGGGGCTGATCGTCGGCTGGCTCGTCGGCCGGCTCCGCGGGGAGACGATCTTCGCCGACGTCCGGGCCGCCGAGGCGGAGGGGCTCCGCGACCAGCTCGGCCGGCGCGCCGACCAGCTCGAGGCCGTCAACCGAGCTTCACGCGCGCTTGGCTCCTCGCTCGACCAGGAGCACGCGTTCCAGGCCTTCATCCGCGAGATGAAGGGCATCTTCGACTTCGAGCGCCTCGCCGTCGTGCTGGCGACCGGGGACCGCGCGGAGGTGATGGCCGTGGCCGGGCCCTCGGCCGAGCGGCCCTATCCTGTGGGGAGCTCGCGGCCGATCAAGGGCTCGATCCTCGAGGACGTCCTCGCGGACGGGCAGACCCTCGTCCGCGGCGACATGGAGGAGGAGGGCGGCTATCCGGAGGAGGTCGACCTCGCGGCCGCCGGACTCCGCTCCCGCATCGTCGCGCCGCTGGCGGCCGGCGAGCGGACGATTGGCATCCTCTCCGTCTGCCGGAGCGAGGCGCACGCCTTCTCGGCCGACGAGGCGGAGATGATGTCGCTGCTCGCGCGGCAGGTGGCGACCGTCGTCCAGAACATCCGCGTGTACGAGGCGGAGCGGAACGCGGCCGAGGAGCTTCGCCGCCTCTCGGCGCTCCGCGCGGACTTCGTCTCCCTCGTCTCGCACGAGCTGCGCGCGCCCATGGCGTCCGTGATCGGCTGCGCCCAGACACTCCGCCAGCGCTGGCGCGAGCTGGCCCCCGACCAGCGGGAGTCGTTCCTGGCGCTGATCGAGGGAGAGACGGCGCGGCTCGCCATGCTGATCGGCGACGTCCTGGACACGTCCCGCATCGAGGCCGGCACGTTTCCGTTCACGTTCGGTCAGGTCGACCTCGAAGAGCTCGTGCGCGAGGCATCGGACGTCGTTCGCCTCGGGCAGGAGGAGGTCCGCCTGAACCTGAGCGTGACGTCGCGCATCCCGCCGGTCCGCGGCGACCCGGAGCGCCTGCGGCAGCTCCTTCTGAACTTGCTCTCGAACGCCGTCAAGTACACGGTGGCCGGAGACGACGTCGAGGTGACCGCGGTGACCGAGGACGGCGCCGTGGCAGTCAGCGTCACGGACCACGGGCCCGGCATCCCGAGGGAGGAGCAGCGGCTCATCTTCGAGAAGTTCGGACGTGTGAACCAGGGCGGGAAGGCGAAGCCGGGAGCCGGGCTCGGACTCTTCATCGCCCGCTCGATCGCCGAGGCGCACGGCGGCTCGCTCGAGGTCGACTCCGAGCCGGGAGCCGGAGCGACCTTCACGCTGCGGCTTCCGCTCGCGCGGCCGTAGACGACCGGGCGCCTCAGCCGCGCGTCCGCGCCGGCTTGCGGCCCAGCGCGCCCCGAAGCTTCTTGGCTCGCGCCCGCACCTCTCGGCGCAGGTCCGCAGGCTCGAGCACCTCGGCGTGGCCCCGGTGGGAGAGGATCTCGCCGACGAGCCAGTCCACGCTTCCGGCCCGAGTCTCTTCGAGCGCGTAGTCCCGCGCGAGCGGCGTCGCCCCGCGCTCGATCCGCCAGCGAGCGACCTCGGGATCGAAGAGCACGCGGGCCGAGCGGGCGTCCCGCAGCTTCTGCGGCTCCAGCCCGGGACGAGGCTCGAAGCGCTCGTCCAGGAGGGTCGCCTGCCGCATGCGGTCGAGCCGGAAGCTGCGCTGGGCGTCCCGGCCGCGATCCCAGCTGTGGACGTACCACCACGGAAGCTCCCGCTCGAGCACGTGAGGCTCGATCGTGCGAACGCTCGTGTCGCCCTCGGCCGTCATGTAGTCGATCTCGACCAGTCGCTGCTCGCGGATCGCCTCGGAGAGGGTCTCGAGGAGCTGCTCGTGCTCCGACGGGGGCCGCGGGTCGCCGTCCTCCCCGGCCTCGAATCCGCCGAACGTGTCCTCGAGCTTGCGCCGGACCCGCTCGAGTGGTGTGTGCGCTTTGGCTGCGATCATCGGGCCGACGAACTCGAGGGCGAGGCGGATAGCGCGGGCCTCGAGCGGAGTCAGCCGCGGCGGGCGCCTGAACGCGTCGCCGAAGAGCTCCTTGTCGACGTGGACGTCGTCGCCGTCGAGCGAGGCGTACACCGCGTAGCACCCGCCGCCGAAGTTGACGAGGTTGAGGAGCTGAAGGTGGTCCTCGAGCTGGTCGGGAGGGATGTGGAAGCGCTCGATGAGCTCCCGGGCCGGGATCGTCGCCCTGGGCTCGTCTCCACAGCTGGCCAGCAGGTGGGCGAGCAGCGCCTGGAGGACGCCGAAGCGCTCCGGTGCGACCGGGCCCGCGGGACGCTCGAGCGGCCTGGCCCCGCGGCGTGCCCTCGGCCTCGGCGGTTGGGCCGGCTCGCCTTCGTGGCGCTCGAGCACGCGGGCCAGCCCCTCCGAGACTGCCTGGACGAGCTCGGGCGGGCTCACTGGCCGTGCGCGTCCTTCCTGGCGGAGGACCCAGCCGGCCAGAAGCTCGAGGCTTGCGTACGGGGTGCGCAGGACGCCGTCGGCGACGACGCCGCGGTCGATCATCCGCTCAGCCCACCACGCCGTGTCCGGGTCGAGCTCGATCTCGGCCTCGCCGGTCAGCTCTCCGAACTGCCACGCCTCACGGGCCCGGTAGGCGCCCACGTCGAAGTCCTGCGGTGCCCGGAAGTCGCGCTCCCTCCTGGTCGCGAAGCGGATGTCGCTCCGGATCCGGGAGACGCGGAACGTGCGCTCGGCGTTCCGATCCAGGTCGTGGGCGACGAGGTACCAGATGCCCCGGTCCGAGTAGAGAGCGTAGGGGTTGACCGTGCGCTCGGATTCCTGCCCGGTCGTTGTCGCCCAGTAGGAGAACTTCACTGTCCGCTGCTTCGAGATCGCCCCTTCCAGCTTCGTGAGGCGGCCCGCCACCTCCTCGGAGTAGTCGGGATCCCGCACCTCGACCCGGATCGCCGTGTCGACGGGCGCCTCCGTGAAGCCCGGGCGGCCCAGGGCGAGGTTCTGGAGCGCGAGCCGCAGCGGCTCCGAGTACGCGAACTGGCCCTCGAGCAGGTAGAGGGCGGTCTGCAGCGCGGCCAGCTCCTCGTCGGTCAGCTCGAACGCGGGCAGGAAGTACTGCTCCGAGCGGAGGGTGTAGAGCTCCTCGCCCGTGAACTCGTCCCGCTGGGAGTGGAGCGGGACGCCGAGCGCGATCAGCTCGCTCCGATCCGAGTAGAAGCGGCGTGCGAAAGCCTCGTCGGACATCTCCGAGTAGCCCTCGACCGTCGACTTGATCTCGCGGGCGGTGAGCGGGCGCCGCTCGGCCATGAGGAAGGCGACGAGCGAGAGCTGCCGGATCAGCTTGTCCGTGTCGTGCGACACCGTTCCTATTCTTTCAGTCCCGTGTCCTCCCGGATCGTCGCCCACCTCGACCTGGACGCCTTCTTCGCCGCGGTCGAGGAGCTCGAGCGTCCGGAGCTCGCGGACCGGCCCCTCGTCGTCGGAGGCGACCCGCGCGGGCGCGGGGTTGTGGCCACCGCGAACTACGCCGCGCGCCGCTACGGGATCCACTCCGCGATGAGCTGTGCCGAGGCGCTCCGCCGCTGTCCGGAGGCGATCTTCGTCCGCCCCAGCCATCGCCGCTACTCCGAGTACTCGCGGACCGTGTGGGCGGCCGTGCGGGAGGTCGTCCCGACGGTGGAGCGAACCGGGCTGGACGAGGGCTACTTGTTGATCTCGGAAATCGCGGGCGACTTCCGAGATGGAAGGGCGGTGGCCGAAGCCGTTCAGGTAGCCGTGCGAGCGGCCACCAACCTCTCCTGCTCGCTCGGAGTCGCGACGTGCAAGGTGGTCGCCAAGGTGGCGAGCGACCGGCGCAAGCCGGGCGGCATCACGGTCGTCCGTCCGGGGCGAGAGGCGGCCTTTCTCGCTCCCTTCCCTGTGCGGCTCCTCCCCGGAGTCGGCCCGCGGGCGGAGGAGCGGCTTCAGACTGCCGGCATCGAGACGATCGGCGGGCTGGCCGCGCTTACGGACGGCGAGCTCGGGAGGCTGCTCCCGGGCAAGGTGGGCCGCCTCCTCCGCGACCGGGCGCACGGGATCGACCCGCGGCCGCTCGAGCTCGCTTCCGAGACCGTCTCGATCGGGCACGAGGAGACGTTCGAGCGAGACGTCGCCGACCGCGAGCGGCTCCACGAGGAGCTACGCCGCATGGCCGGGCGCGTCGCCGAGCGGCTGGGGGAGTCGGGGCAGGCCGCGCGCACGGTGACCACGAAGCTTCGCTATCCCGACTTCTCGATCCGCAGCCGCTCCCTGACGCTGCCGGTCGGCTGCGCCAACGGCGCCACGATCGGCGAGATCGCGTGCGGGCTCCTCGACCGGGCGCTGGCGGATCGGCCCAGCGCCCTGCGCCTCGTCGGCGTCAGCGTCTCGAACCTGGAGCCCTACCAGCAGCTCGTGCTGGACGCGTAAGTCGGGACATGGCTCGCCAGGACGAGGAATCTGGCCGAACTCTCTCGGCGCCGAGTGACGTAGATTCGGCTGAAGTCGCGCTCGGTGGCTACGCGGCCGCCGGGGCCTCGAGATGCTGGTGCGACGGGCAGTACTCGCGCTCGGGCAGCGGCGTCCGCTGACAGGGCTTGCCCTTGCGCGTCGTCGCCCGGCAGCGGGCCACGCCGCCGTCGAAGGCGCCCGCTTCGATCTGCTGCTCGATGTACTCGACCGCCGCGCCGATGCCCTCGGTCACCGCCCAGGCCACCTGCGCCTGGTAGGTGATGGGGAAGTAGCGGCGGATGTCCTGGAACAGGGTACGGTCGGGATGGGCGAAGTAGCGCGGGTCCTTGGCCAGGCGCTCGACCGTCTCCTCGCAAGCCGCGAGCACCGAGCGACGGTGCTCGAGCTGCGTCTCGGCGTCCGCATATGGGTCGATGAGGTCCTTGATCGAGCGGTAGATGGCCCTCGAATACTGATACATGCGGGTGAGAATCCTCTCCTGGGCTTGCTCGGTCACAGGATAGCTCCCGCTAGCATGAAACACCTGCAAATCATGGTTAACTTCGGGTTAAGTCGAACCCTGGGTGCCCCTCGCGCGGGAGTCTAACACGGCGAGCTGACCTGTTACAAAGTCTCCGGGCCGGCGCCGTCGCAAACCCGTCCGAGCTAATCGGCGACTCGACGCACGTACGCGAGCGGAAAGCCGGCCGAACGGGCGCGAGGGAGCGCGTTCTCGGCCTCGCGCTGCGAGTCGTAGATGCCCGTGAAGGTCGCGTAGTAGCCGGGATTCAGGCTCGAGTAGTCGGAGGAGTTCAGCACGCCCACCTCCGGCAGGCCCGCGTTGATCGCGCGCTGGGCGGCCGCGTCGGCCTCGCCGCGCCCTTCGCTCGTCCGTGTCGACCGAAGGATGACCGTGTACCCGTCCCGGTTCGTCGGCCAGGAGATGATCGTGCCGCTTCCGCTGGTCGTCGTGGGGGTCGTGGTCGTCGTCGGCAAGGTCGTGGTCGGCTGGATCGTGGTCGTCGGCGGGAGCGTCGTCGTCGGCGGAGCCGTCGTCGTCGGCGCGGTCGTTCCGATCGTCAGCGTCGGCGGCGTGTCGAGCGTCCCGATCGTGTCCGTCGTCCCGGTCCCCGCCGTGACGACTGGAGAGCCGGCGGGCTCGTCGTCGCGCGTCGCCGCGACTGCGACGATCGCGCCGGCCACGAGCGCGACCAGGAGGAGCGCGGCGAGGGCCGCCCAGAGCCAGATCGGCGAGTCGCGCGACCAGATCTCGCGTCGTGCGTACGTTCCCGGAAGCGGTACGAGCCGCAGGCCGCACTCGAGACAGTACTCCTGGTAGCGGTCGTAGGGTGCCTCGCAGCGCGGGCACCGCCGCTCGGGCTCGAGGGCTCCCTCCGGAGGCGGCGGAGCGGGCGGCTCGAACGGAGGCTCGGCCACCTAGGCCCCCGGGGCGCGCTCGTCGTCAGGCGCGGGCCGGACCATCGTGGACTCGTCCACGTCGCCGGCGCCCGTGTCGGCCAGGTAGTCCTCGGCCGCGACGGGATGACCGCAGAAGGGACAGAAGTTGGTCTCCGCCGGAAGCGGCTGGCCGCAGTGGGAGCAGCCGAGGATGGGTGGCGTCGCCTCCGACGGGCGTCCGCAGTGCGAGCAGAAATGCACGCCCGGCGGCAAGGGGGCGCCGCACTTGCAGAAGGGGACGTCTCGGAAGCCGCGCACGACCACTTCCGTGGCGAGGAGCGAGTCGAGCTCGTGCATGCGCTGCTCGACGAGGAGCACGTCGGTCGCCCGCTCCACGAGGAGCTCGGGCTTGAAGCGGTCGCGCCGGACCATCTCCACAGCCAGGCCTCCGACGTCGCGCAGCTCGATCTCGCGCTGCAAGGTGAGCGCCCGGCGCTCTCGGCGCATGTCCGCGGCCGCCCGAACAGCGCCGGGCCCCGGGGGCGGAGGGGGCGGGGGAGTCATCGGCTCGTCGCCGAGCGGCCGCTCCGGCGGAGACAGCGGCAGGGGAGGCGGTGGATGGCCTCGGCGGGCGAAGAGCGAGGACAGGCGCACGGGCATCGAAGCCGGGCTCACTCTAGCCGAGTAATCGCTCGGCGTACTCAGAGCGACAGGACGACGAGGCGCTCCTCCGTCATCTCGCGCACGGAGTAGGGAGGGCCTTCGCGCGTGTTGCCCGAAGCCTTCACCCCCCCGTATGGCATCTGGTCGGCCCGGAAGGTGGGCGCCTCGTTGATCATCACGCCCCCGAACTCGAGCGCTCGGCCGGCGGCGAGCGCCGTCTGGACGTTGCTCGTGAAGATCCCTGCCTGGAGGCCGAACTCCGTCCCGTTGGCGAGCTCGAGCGCTTCGTCGATCGTCCCGTACGCGGTGACCGTGCAGAGCGGGCCGAACACCTCGAGGCAGGAGACCTTCATCTCGGGCGTGACGTCTGCGAGCACCGTCGGACGGACGAGACCGTTGGCCGCGTCGCCTCCCGCGAGCACCGTCGCTCCCTGCGCCTTCGCCTCCTCGATCCAAGCGAGGATCCGCTCGCGCGCGTCGTCGTCGATGACGGGCCCGACGTCCGTCTCCTCGTCCGCGGGATCGCCGACGCGCAGCGCCTCCACCTTCGGGAGGAAGCGCCCGAGGAAGTCGTCGTATGCGTCCCGCTGCACGTAGACGCGCTGGACCGAGATGCAGCTCTGCCCGGCGAACGAGAACGCGTGGGCCGCCATCTTCGCGGCCGCGTCCTCGAGGTCGCCGTCCGCCTCGACGATCACAGGCGTGGCGTTGCCGAGCTCGAGCAGCACCTTCTTGCGGGCCGCCCGCTCGCGGAGCTTCCAGCCCACCTCCGCAGAGCCCGTGAAGGAGATGAGGCGCACCCTCTCGTCCTCCACGAGCACGTCCCCGATCTCCGAGGCCGCGCCGACGACCACGTTCAACCACCCAGGCGGCAGGCCGGCCTCCTGCTCGAGCTCGGCGAGGAGGAGCGCGGAGAGGGGCGTCTGCCCGGCCGGCTTCAGGACGACTGCGCACCCGGCGGCGAGCGCGGGCGCGATCTTGTGAGCGACCAGGTTGAAGGGGAAGTTGAACGGCGAGATGGCGCCGACGATCCCGATAGGCGCCCGGACGGTGAAGGCGAGCTTGCCCACGCCGGCCGGGGAGGCGTCCATCGGCACGACCTCGCCGGCGATTCGGCGGGCCTCGGCGGCCGCGGAGCGGTAGGTCGAGACGGCTCGCTCCGCCTCGACGCGGGCCGCCTTCATCGGCTTTCCGGCCTCGGAGGAGATCGTCCGCGCGATCTCGTCATGGCGCTCCGCGACGAGGTCGGCGACGCCGCCGAGGATCTCCGAGCGCCTGTGCGCCGGCAGGGGCTCCGCCATCGCCCGGGCCGCGGCGTCGACGGCCAGCCGCGTCTCCGTGGCGCCGCCCTCGGCCACGCGCCCGACCACGTCGCCGGAGAAGGGCGAGCGCACCTCCTTCCAGGCGCCGGTCTCCACCCACTCCCCGCCGACCAGGAGCTTGCGTTCCAGCGCAACGGCAGCCACGGCGCTATTCAAGCATTAGGCTGCCGGACTTGGCCACGGAGGTTCGCAGGGTGGGCGTCGTCGGCCTCGGCACGATGGGCGCCGGGATCGCACAGGTGTGCATTCAGGCGGGGATCGAGACGGTCGGGCGGGAGGTGAGCGAGGAGCTCGGGGAACGCGCCCGCGCACGTATCGAGCACTACCTCGGTCGCGGCGTCGAGAAGGGGCGGCTGACCGCCGGCGAGAAGGAGGAGGCGCTCGCGCGGCTCGCAACGACGACGGAGACCGGCGACCTGGCCGGCTGCGAGCTCGTGATCGAGGCGATCGTCGAGGACCTGGACGCCAAGCAGGAGCTCTTCCGCGAGCTCGAGCCTGTCGTCGGGCCCGCGGCCGTCCTGGCGACGAACACGTCAGCGCTCTCCGTTACCGAGATCGCCCGGGCAACCCAGCGCCCGGAGCGCGTGGTCGGCATGCACTTCTTCAACCCGGCCCCGGTGCTCCCCCTCGTGGAGGTGGTCCGAACGGAGCTCTCCTCGGAAGAGGCGGTCACGAAGGCGTACGCGCTCGCCGAGCGGGTGGGGAAGGAGCCGATCCACTGCGCGGACACCCCCGGCTTCGTCGTCAACCGAATCCTCATCCCGCTTCTGAACGACTGCGTGCGCGTGCTCGACGAGGCCGGCGTCACCCCCGAAGATCTGGACAAGGCGATGACGCGCGGTGTCAACTGGCCAATCGGGCCCTGCGCGCTCCTCGACCTGATCGGCCTGGACGTGCACGTGCACGCCTCCGAGGCGCTCCACGTGGCGCTCGGGGAAGACAGGATGGCCCCGCCCGAGCGTCTCGTCCGCATGCGCGACGACGGCCTCCTCGGCCGCAAGTCCGGGCGCGGATTCTTCCGTTATGACGGATAGCGCTCGCGCTCGAGCTCCCGCTCGAGCCGCGCGGCCTCCCCCTCGACGCACTCCGCCTCGTCCGGCTCGTAGACGCGCCCGGGGAACTCGACGTCCAGCACGAGCGCGACCTCGTCGTCCAGCCTCACCGGAGCCGCGATCTCGGAGCGGACCTCGGCGTCCGAGGTGAGGTAGTCGGGATCGCCGCGAACGTCGTCCACGAGCTGCACCTCGCCGGTGCTGGCGGCGCGCCAGACGACGCCGCCCTGCTCGCGCGGAACCTGGTAGATGAGCCGGCGCCGGCCCGAGTGGGCGATGTGCCGGAGCGAGTCTCCGACGCGAAGAAGGCCGCCGATCTCGGCGTCGGGCAGCGCGTCTGCCAGGCGCTCGACAGCCCGCTCGCACAGCTCGATGACGTGTTCTCGTCGCTCGTCCACCGGGTTCCGCACGCCCGACGAACTCCTGGGTCGCCGCGCAAGTTTACTGCTTGAAAGGAAGATTCGCCCAGGCGTGCGGGAGGCTGTCCGGAGGCCTGCGTACGATCGAGGAGCAGTGACGCTCTGCACGCTGTGCCGTCGGAACCTCCTCGCCGGGGAACGCTTCCGCTACTGGCGAAGCGCGGAACGTCGACCCGTCGCCAGGATCGTCTGCGGCCTCTGCGAGCAGGAGGCGGTCCGGGACGGCTGGAAACGCGCCGAGCGGGAGCCCGGGCACGAGAACGCCGTTGGCCTGCGGGGCACCGTGAGGCTCGTCGCGTAGTTTGAGTTAGGCGGCGAGCCGGGAGCTCGCCCGGCACCAGGCGGCGTCCGGGTGCCGGCGCGCGACCCCCGCCCAGATGGCAAGGGCCTCCTCCCGGGAGATGAGCTCGAGAGCGACCGCGTGCCGCGTGGCCGCGGCCGCCGCGGCGATCTCGCGCTCGTAGCGCGTCTCGCCCCGCGGCGAGCGCTCGCAGGCGACGGCGAGGGTCTCCAGCCGCGCCTCCAGCAGGCGGACGGTACGGTCGTGTCGCATGAGGGCGTCCATGTCCCCGTGAACTGGGCAGATGCTAGTCGCGGCTGCGGACGCCGTTCGCCGCCCGTCGAGCATCTCCTACCGCCCGCTTACACTTTCTTTACAGCGCGGTAATCGAAGGTTCACGGGGCCGGCGAATAGTTCGCATCGCAACGTGCGGCGCCTGATCGTTCCCCTCACGCTCGCGGCTCTCTCGCTCGCGGCCTCGGCGCCTGCCCTGCCGTCGACTCTCGCTTCGGCACGCGTGCGCGGGGGGGAAGGCGTGCACCTCTCGGCGGGGCGCGGCTACGCCGTTCTCGGAGAGCAGGGAGTGGCTTTCGGGAACCTCCGGCGCGGCTGGATCCGCGTGACGAACATTCCCGGTGGGGGCTCTCCGTCCGGGTACGTCCGCGGTTGCGAGTCGCGCTCCGGTCGGGTCTCCGGAAGGCTCTTCTGCGCCGGGACGAGACTGCGCTTCTGGGTGGAGGACGGCCCGTGGCGCATCCGCATCAAGGGCAGGGGCATCAACGTCAGCGCCGTCATGCGCGGCAGCGTCGGCCTCGACCGCAGGGGTTGCTCGAGGCGAATGTTCAGGAGCGGGAAGTGCACCTTCCAGATCGGGGACGGGCGCGCGCGCCGGTGGCCGGCCACGCTGAGATTCTTCGCCGTACGCGCCTGAGCGCCGGGCGGGGGGACGTCCGCGGCGGCCCGCCGGTGGCTATGTCACCATGTTCGCGGGTGTCCCCCGCCGGCAATCATGCGATTCTCGTCGTCGAGGACGAGCCGAGCATCGCCTCCTTCGTTTCCCTGTACCTAAAGAGGGCCGGCTTTGCCGTGCGGCTCGTCGACACGGGCAGCGATGCGCTCGAGAGGGCGAGCGCCGAGCCGCCGGCGCTCATCGTGCTCGATCTCATGCTCCCCGACCTGGACGGAATCGACGTCTGCCGACGGATTCGGCAGCGCTCTGACGTGCCGATCCTGATGCTGAGCGCGCGAGACGAGGACATCGACAAGATCATCGGGCTCGAGGTGGGCGCAGACGACTACCTGACCAAGCCTTTCAATCCCGGCGAGCTGGTCGCACGCGTGAAGTCGATCCTCCGCCGCTCCAATCCGGAGCGGGAGGAGTTCGAGAACTCGTTCCTCGAGCACGGCGAGCTTCGCATCGACGCGGGCCGGCGCGAAGTGACCGTCAGGCACGAGGAGGTGCAGCTCGCGCCCAAGGAGTTCGACCTGCTCTGGGACCTGCTCGACCATCGCGGGCTCGTCCTCACCCGCGACCAGCTCCTCGAGAGGGTGTGGGGATACACCTTCGCGGGAGACACGCGCACCGTCGACGTGCACGTGCGGCAGCTCCGTCGCAAGCTCGGCGACGCCTGTCCGATCGTCACGGTCTGGGGCGTCGGGTACAAGGTCTCGACGGAGCCGAAGGCCGAAGAAGCCGTCTAGGCGAGCCGTGCGCTCCCTGCGCTTCCGTCTCCCCGCCGTCTTCCTCGGCGGCGTGCTCGTTGCGGGGCTCGTCACCGCCGTCCTCGCGGTCCGGCTCTTCCAGGACTACACCCACGATCGAACGATCGGGGAGCTCCGCCGCCAGGCCTCGGGTCTCGCCGACCTGTATGCGGAGCAGGCGATCTCGACCGCTGGGGAGGGGAGGAGGCCGCCGCGGTTCGCGGCGCCGCTGCTCGAGGAGGCGACGGGGTCCCGCATCTACTACTCCGGCGTCGAGATCTTCCCGGGGGAGACCTCCGGGCTCCGGACGCTCGGCCGTCACCTCCTGGACTGGGAGACGCTCCGGGCAGGCGGCGTACAGACCCTCGAGCTTCAGCCGCCCGGCAGCGACCGCGTCTACCTGGCGGCGGCACACCCGATCACCCTCGGCGGCGAGACGTTCGGAGCGCTCGTCGTGGCGAAGCCGCGAGCGGAGCTGCGGGAGCGCTGGACCGTGCTCTTCCAGCGGATCGGCCTGGCCTTCCTCGCGGGCCTTGCGATCGCGCTCCTCCTCGTCTGGTACCTGGGGCGGCGGTTGACGAAGCCCGTGCTCGCGCTCTCGCGGGCCGCCGACGAGGTGGCGAAGCGCCGTTACGGCGCAGAGCTTCCCGCGCAGAAGGCGGACGACGAGATCGGGCACCTGACGGATCGGTTCCGGGAGATGACCGAACGCCTCGCCGAGGCGGAAGCGCACGAGCGCAACTTCCTGGTGCGCGTCTCGCACGAGCTGCGGACGCCCCTGACGGCGATCCGAGGTCACGTCGACGCTCTCCGCGAGGGTCTCGCCGAGGACGTCGAGGCGCGCACGGCCTCACTGGAGGTCATCCGGGCGGAGACGGACCGTCTGGCCAGGCTCGTCGGCGACCTGGTGGACCTGGCCAAGCTCGAGGCGCACAGCTTCCAGCTCGAGGAGCACGAGGTCGACCTGCGGCGCCTCCTCGAGCAGGCGTACCAGTCGTTCGCGGAGGAAGCACGCCGCAGGGCGATCGACTACCGGAGGGCCCTGGCCGCCGAGCCGGTGATCACGACAGACGGCGACCGCGTCCTCCAGATCGTCTGCAACCTGCTCGACAACGCGTTCTCGTGGACGCCCGACGGCGGCACGGTGTCGCTTGGCCTGGCGGCCGAGAACGGCTCGGTCTCGGTGTCGGTGACGGACTCCGGGCCGGGGATCGCGCCCGACGAGCACGAGCGCGTCTTCCGGGCGTTCGTGTCCGAGGGGGATCAGGGTACGGGCCTCGGCCTGGCGATCTCGCGCGAGCTCGCACAGGCGCTGGGCGGCCGGCTCGAGCTCGACTCTGCGCTCGGCAGAGGATCGCGCTTCGAGCTGACGTTGCCGGCGGGCTAGTTCCTAGCTGCCGGTTCGGCGCTCGCGCGCCTCGATGCGGTAGACGGGGGCGCCGGGTTGTGCCTCGAGCGCCCGCTCGACGCGGTCGAGGATCCGTTCCAGACGGTCGAGTCGCCGCTCCATGCCTCGCCAGCCGGAGGAGACGAGGTCGACGAGCAGCGCGAGGTCCTCGACGCGCGCAGTTCGCTCGGCTGCGACCTCTCCGCTCAGCCGCTCCAGGCGGCCGACCACGTGGGAGGTGAGGCCGCGCACCTCGGCGACGTGGCGCGCGACGGGGAGCACCTCCGCCTCCATGCCCGCCCGGACGGCGGCGCCGAGCCGCTCTGGGACGGCAACCTGGAGCTCGGCCGCCGCCGCGGCGAGAGCCTCGAGCCCCGTCCTCGCTCCCTCGAGGGCGGCCGTCAGCTCGGCGGCGTCAGGGCCTTCACGGCCCGCCTCGGCAATTCGCCTGCGGGCCCGCTCGAGGGCGTCGCGATCCATGGGCGGACCCTACTCTTGCCTTCGGACGGCTATGCGCACCTCCGAGCTCGATTACGACCTTCCGCCCGAGCTGATCGCGCAGCATCCGCTCGCGCGGCGGGACGACAGCCGCCTGCTCGTCTATCGGCGTGCGAGCGGGGACGTCGAGCACCGCCGGTTCAGGGATCTGCCGGCCGAGCTCGAGGCGGCCGACCTCGTCGTCGTCAACGACACGAAGGTCGTTCCGGCCCGGCTGCGCCTGCGCAGGCCGGGCGGGGGAGAGGCGGAGGTCCTGCTGCTCGAGCGCGTCGGGGACGGGCTCTGGGAAGCGCTCGCGCGCCCGAGCCGGCGCCTGCGGCCCGGGATGAGGCTCGGTCCCGTGGAGCTTCGGGAAAGCCTCGGCGACGGACGGTGGCGCGTGCGCCTCGAGGGCGAGCCCGACGGCGAGGCGCCGCTCCCGCCCTATATCACCGAGCCGCTCGGAGATCCCAACCGCTATCAGACCGTCTACGCCGAGGAGGAGGGCTCCGCCGCGGCGCCCACGGCGGGCTTGCACTTCACGCCGGAGCTCCTGGCCAGGCTGGACGTCGAGCGCATCACCCTGCACGTGGGGCTCGACACCTTCCGGCCGATCTCGACCGAGACGCTGGCCGAGCACGAGATCCACAGCGAGCGCTATCACGTCGAGCGGGCCGCTTGGGAGCGGATCCGCACGGCGAGACGCGTGGTCGCGGTGGGCACGACGACGGTGCGCGTGCTCGAGTCGCTCGCGCGCGGCGCGGCGCTCGAAGGGCGGACAGAGCTCTTCGTCACGCCGGGCTTCGAGTTCCGGCGGGTGGACGCGCTTCTGACGAACTTCCATCTTCCGCGGTCGTCGCTGCTGGCGCTCGTGATGGCCTTTGCAGGCGTCGAAGAGACCCGGCGGCTCTACCGGCTGGCGATCGAGGAGCGCTACCGCTTCTACTCGTTCGGCGATGCGACGCTGATCCTGTGAGCCCCACCGCGCTCTGGGGCCACCCCATGCCTCCACCCGGCTTCAGCGTAGCCCGCAAAGATTCCCCCATGGCGCACGGAGTCTCCCGAGAGCGAAACGGAAGCGGGCCGTGAGCTTCACGCTCACCGCCGCCGACGGTGAGGCCCGCGCCGGCGTCCTCCGCACCGCCCACGGAGACGTGCCGACGCCGGCGTTCATGCCCGTCGGGACGAAGGCGACCGTCAAGGGGCTCGACCCGCAGCGGCTGCGCGAGCTCGGTACCTCGATCCTGCTCGGCAACACGTACCACCTTCACTTCCGTCCCGGCGAAGACGTGATCGCAGAGCTCGGCGGGCTCCACCGCTTCATGGGGTGGGACGGGCCGATCCTCACCGACTCGGGCGGCTTCCAGGTCTTCTCCCTGCGCGACACGATCCTGGGCGTCGACGAGGAGGGCGTCACGTTCCGCTCCGTCTACGACGGCGAGGCGGCCCGCCTCACGCCCGAGCTCGCTGCCGAGGTCCAGCGCAAGCTTGGCTCCGACGTGGCCATGTGCCTGGACGTCTGCCCGCCTGCGGGCGTCGAGCGGGACGAAGTCGAGCGGGCCACGGCGACGACGGCGCTCTGGGCCCGCCGGCAGCTCGCCGCGCCCCGCGCCGCGGGTCAGCTCCTCTTCGGGATCGCCCAGGGAGGAACCGACCCGGAGCTGCGAAGGCGCTCCATCGAGGAGATCGACGCGCTCGGCTTCGACGGCCATGCGCTCGGCGGCCTCAGCGTGGGGGAGGACCGTGAGCTCATGCTCGACACTCTCACCTGGTCGGCGCCGCTCCTCCCCGCCGAGCGGCCGCGCTACTTCATGGGCATCGGCGACCCGGAGGGCGTCCTCGAGGCGGTCGAGCGGGGAATCGACCTCTTCGACTGCGTCCTCCCGACGCGCCTCGGCCGCACCGGGTCGGCACTCACCTGGGAGGGGCGCCTGAACCTCCGGAACGCCCGCTTCGCGCGGGATGAGCGGCCCCTCGACGGCGATTGCTCCTGCCGCGCCTGCACCGGTTTCTCCCGGGCCTACCTGCGGCACCTGGTCAACCAGCAGGAGCTGCTCGGGCTGATACTTTTGTCCGAGCACAATGTGCGTTTTCTGCTCGACGTGACCGCGGGCGCGCGCGCAGCGATCGGACGTGGAGAGCTCGGCGCCTTCAAGGCCGCCGCGCTCGAGCGGCTCGAAGCGGCGACCGAGGTACCCGGCTAGGAGGATCGGTGGACTCAGGCTTCATTCTCTTCTTCGTGCTGATGCTGGCCGTCCTGTACTTCCTGCTCATCCGCCCCCAGCGCCAGCAGGCGCGCCGCCACCAGGACATGCTCTCCGCGCTCAAGGTCGGCGACGAGGTCGTCACAGCGGGCGGGATCTACGGCGAGGTGACCGCCATCGACGAGGAGCGCGTCCAGCTCGAGATCGACGCCGACGTCAAAGTCGCCGTCTCCAGGCGCGCGATCGCGAGCGTCGTCCCGCCGGAGGAGTCGGAGCAGGCCGAGGCGTACGAGGGGGTCACGGTGGACGAGCCGGAGCCGCTGAGCGAGGAGAAGGCCCACCACTAGGGCGTGCGCCGCTACGCCCTCATCCTCGCGTCGCTCCTCGCGGCCATCGCCGGCATCGTCGTGCTGGGCTTCGTACGCGAGCCGACCCTCGGGCTCGATCTCCAGGGCGGGCTCGAGGTCGTGCTCGAGGCCCGGCCCGAGCGGGGTCAGGAGCTGACGGAAGAGGATCTCGACCGCTCCGTCGAGATCATCCGCGAGCGCGTCGACAAGATCGGCGTCGCCGAGCCGGAGATCCGCCAGCAGGGCGACGACCAGATCGCGGTCGCGCTCGCCGGGGTCTTCGACGCCGAGCGCGCCGCCGAGCTGATCGGACAGACCGCGCAGCTCGCTTTCTACGACCTTCAGGCGGACGTCGGCAACCAGTCGAAGACGACCGAGGGCGGCATTCGGCCGAGCGAGACGCTTCAGCCGCTGCTGACGCGCGAGGACCGGCTGGAGGAGGGGGCGGTGCCGCGCGAGTGGTACCTCTATGCCGAGGATGGAGAGCGGCTCGCGGGTCCAGCTCCCACGAAGCAGGAGCTGCTCGACCGTCTTCCGGACGGGGAGGCGCCGGAGGGCTCGCGCTTCTACGTCGTCCCCGAGAATCGGATCGTCCTCACGTGCGGCGTCAACGCCGTCGCCTGTCCGCCCAACATCCAGGACCCGCAGCGGACGTACTACTACCTCTTCCAGTACCGGCCCGACGCCGAGGAGGATCCCATCCCCGCGCTGACCGGCGAGGAGCTCGAGGGCGGCGGGACGCGGCAGGACTTCGACCAGTTCGGGAACCCGAACGTGCTCCTCGAGTTCACCGACCGCGGCGGGGACCTCTTCCACGAGATCACGCGTGAGCTCGCCATCCGCGGCCAGCAGCAGGCGAGCCTCGCGGGCGTGACCGACCGGACTGCGAACGACGCCTTCAACCAGCAGTTCGCGATCGTCCTCGACAACGAGATCCGCTCCTTCCCGCAGATCGACTTCGACGACAACCCGGACGGGATCGCCGGTGGCAGCGCCCAGATCACCGGTCTCGAAGGCCTTGACGAAGCGAAGGACCTCGCGCTCGTCCTCCAGACGGGCGCCCTCCCGGTCGAGTTCGTCCAGGTCGACCGCACCCAGATCTCGGCCACGCTGGGCGAGGACTCTCTGCGGGAGGCGCTCGTCGCAGCCATCGGCGGCCTCATCGCGGTCGCGGCGTTCCTGCTGCTCGTCTACCGCTTCCTCGGGGTCGTCGCCATCATCGGCCTGGGGATCTACGGCGTCTTCCTGTACGGCGCCATCCTCGCCTTCAACGTGACGATGACGCTCCCCGGCATCGCCGGGATCATCCTCACGATCGGCGTCGCCGCCGACGCGAACATCGTCATCTTCGAGCGGATCAAGGAGGAGGTGCGGGCGGGCAAATCCGTGCGCGCAGCGATCGCCACCGGCTACAAGAAGGGCTTCGCCACGATCGTGGACGCGAACGTCGTCACGATGATCACGGCGGCCGTCCTCTTCGCGGCCGCGACCGGCGCCGTGCGGGGCTTCGCGCTCATGCTCCTCATCGGGACGCTGATCTCGATGATCACCGCCGTCCTCGCCACGCGAGCGCTCCTCGGCGCCCTCGCGGGCTTCCGCTGGTTCGACAACCCCGCCTTCATGGGCGCCACCGCGCAGAAGATCCCCGCGTGGCAGCGGGTGGACATCGTCGGCCGGCGGAGGATCTGGTTCTCGATCGCAAGCGTGGCGCTCGCCGTGGCGGTCGGGCTGATCGCCTTCAAGGGGCTCAACCTCGGCATCGACTTCCGCGGGGGGAGCCAAATCACCTTCGAGACGCCTCAGGCCGTCTCCGTCGAGCGGGTGCGCGAGGAGGCCGCGGCGCTGGGCCGGGGCGACGCGGTCATCCAGGGCCGCGGCGAGAGCCAGGACGGCGGCTACACGGAGTTCGAGATCACGACGGAGTCGCTCACCGCCGGGGAGCAGAGCGAGCTCACGCAGGCGCTCGAGCGCGACCTCGGCGCGGGCTCTCTCGGCGTCCGCAACGTCTCCGGGAGCTTCAGCGAGCAGATCCTCCGTGGGGCGATCCTCGCCATCGTCGTCTCGCTGATCCTGATCGTCATCTACGTCTCGTTCCGGTTCGAGTTCAAGTTCGCGCTCCCGATCTTCCGGGCTCTCTTCTACGACGTCACCATCGCCATGGGCGTGTACGCGCTCGTGGGCTGGGAGGTGACCGCGGCGACGGTGGCCGCCATCCTCACCATCCTCGGCTACTCGATGTACGACACGATCATCATCTTCGACCGCGTGCGCGAGAACCTGGGGCTCATGCGGAAGTCGAGCTTCGCCGCGATCGCGAACCAGTCGCTCTGGGAGACGGTGCGCCGCTCGCTGGCGACGAGCTTCATCACGCTCCTCCCGATCACCGCGCTCATCCTCTTCGGCGGAGACACGCTCAA